>NZ_JBKHHI010000020.1:0-29869 GCF_046539235.1 Coleofasciculus sp. | reverse complement strand
TAAAACGGAACAATTGGGTCAAATTCAATGGTTACGCCAAGCTATCGGCGCTTGACTAAGCTATTAAGGAGGTAAGTTTTGAGTGTTGACCCTTCACTTGATTGGAGGACATGGTGCGTGAGTGTGTAGGGGCGGGTTTCACTACTATCGTTTCTTGTCTTGCCCGGATGTGACTAAACCCGCCCTGACTTCCTGTTAAACATCAAAGGGGTGAGTATGTATTTTTATAGGCAAATCCTAGCCCGATGTTTTTACATGTCGAGTCTCAAACTGGTTTTCCCATCACTTAAAAATTAGTTAAGCTTTTAATTAATTAGGTTTAGGCAAAAACTCTCCTTTAATGGATAGTTTAATTACAGGTAAAGTAAAATTGAGCGAAAAAAATAGGCGGGCTGAAAATGATGCCAGGTCTGAGTTCAAACTCACCCACTTATGCAACAATAAAAATGGCAACGTGCCGCTTTTTGCAAAATTCAGTCATGCCAGTCTGTTCATGTCCTCCTCCTTGCCCCAAATCTTATTGGTTGATGATACTGTGGCTAATCTGCAATTAGTCTCAGATTTTTTAATGAAAGCAGGATTTAACGTCCTCGCGGTTAAAAGTGGTGTCCAAGCGCTAAAAACTTTGGCAATAACCTTACCGGATCTAATTTTGTTGGATGTGGTGATGCCAGAAATGGACGGGTTTGAAGTCTGTCGTCGTTTAAAAGCGCAGGAGGAAACTAAAGATATTCCAGTTATTTTGATGACAGCAGTTGTCGATCGCGCCAATCCGAGTTACAAGATTAAGGGGCTAAAGCTGGGTGCTGTAGACTATATCAGCAAGCCAATTCAGCTTGAAGAGGTGTTACTTCGCGTCCAGACTCACCTGAAACTGCGGGCGTTAACCCAGCAACTCACTGAACAAAATGCCTGTTTACAGCAAGAGATTCGCGTGCGTCATCAGACACAACAGATCCTACAAGAAACGGAACGTCGATGGCGATCGCTGTTAGAGAATGTGCAACTGTTGGTTGTCGGCTTAGACTGGAAGGGGGATGTGGAGTATATGAACCCCTTTGGCTTAGGCTTAACTGGCTATACTCAAGACGAAGTTTTAGGCAAAAACTGGTTCAATACATTTATCCCATTCTCCGATCAGCAGCAGCTTAAACAGGCTTTCCATGAACTTTTATACCACAACAGCCACGCCTACTACCAGAACTCCATTCTGACCAAATCCGGTGAAGAACGAGTGATTGCTTGGAATAATACCGTACTCCGAGATATTACTGGCGCGATCGCCGGATTGATGAGTATTGGTGAAGATATTACCCAGCGTCAAGCGGTGGAACGGATGAAAAATGAATTTATCTCCCTAGTGAGTCATGAACTTCGCACCCCACTCACCTCAATGCGCGGTTCTCTGGGTTTGCTTAAGATGGGAGTCTATGATAATCAACCCGACAAAGCCAAACGGATGTTAGATATTGCGGCGGGAGACTGCGATCGCTTAGGGCGCCTGGTGAATGATATTCTCAGTTTAGAACGTTTGGATTCTGGTCAAGTAACCTTAGTCAAGGAAGTCTGCGATGTGGCAGATTTAATCAAACATTCCGTCGAAGCGATAGATGCGATCGCGAAGGCGGCGGCAATTTCTATCCAGGTGACTCCCCTATCGGCTCAAGTCTATGTTGCCCCTGATACAATTATTCAAACCCTGACGAATCTGTTGAGTAATGCGATCAAGTTTTCTGAAAGTAATACCACGATTACCGTGGGTGCCCAACATCAGTCAGATTTTATTTTATTTCAAGTTACCGACCAAGGACGCGGAATTCCCACGGAACACCTTGAACGCATCTTTGGGCGATTTCAGCAAGTCGATGTTTCCGATTCTCGCCAAAAAGGAGGTACCGGTTTAGGATTGGCGATTTGCCGCAGCATTATCCAGCAACATGGGGGGGAAATTTGGGCGGAAAGTACCCTAGGTTCTGGGAGTACCTTTTATTTTACGTTGCCAGTTTATCAAGAATCAGTTCAGTAAGGGTGAGTATCCATAATTGGGAGAGTTCATTCAGATTAATGGAAGTGGATTCTTAGAAGTTTATCTTACAATGACAAAGGTTTTAATCATTTTCACCGACTTAGATGGCACAATTCTAGATTCTGAAACCTATAGTTATCAGAAAGCTGTTCCAGTTATCAATATCCTCAAGGAAAATCAGGTTCCGGTTATTCCGGTTACCAGTAAGACACGTCTAGAAGTCGAAACGCTACGCCAATCCTTACAAATCAATGATCCGTTTATTGTGGAAAATGGTAGCGGTATCTTTGTTCCCCTCGATTATAACCACTTAACCTTACCCAAAAGTAACCAAGGCGCGGGGTATCATCTGCATCGTTTGGGTTGTATCTATAGTGAAGCTAGACAGGGATTAGAGAAAATAGCCACCATTCTCAATCAACCGTTGCGGGGATTTGGGGATATGAGTGAAGCGGAGATTTGTCAGTTGACAGGATTGTCCTCCCAAGAAGCCAAACAAGCCAAGGCGCGGGAGTTTACCGAACCCTTTCTGACTCCTAAGAAGGTAACACCAGAACGCCTTAACGAAATTGTACAAGACTTAGGATACCGGATAGTTGTTGGCGATCGCTTCTGTCATTTGCTCGATGCTGGAGCAGGCAAAGGAAAAGCAGTACAGTGGTTGGTAGACTCCTACCAATCCGCTCAACCCAATGCCAAAATTACTACCCTGGGTTTAGGCAATAGTCCCAATGACTTGGAGATGCTAGAAGCGGTGGATCTTCCCATAATTGTTCCTGGAAATAAAGGGATTCATCCCGGATTATCCGGTAAAGGATGGCAAGTCGCACCCGCACCCGGTTCTCAGGGTTGGGCGGAAGTGGTGAGGGGGGTTGTCTTGAGGAAGATGGGGTTGTAAAACAACACGTCGTAAAATCCGTCACAGGTGTTCGGTTGCACTCACTAGGCGAGGACTAGAAGATTGCTTAAAGTAAGAGATAAGAGATAGGAAAACAAACGACTCTAGCTATTATGAACAATCTGTCCAATCGAGTTCCAGAATTTTTTGATGGCGAAGGCGAAGGCGGTAACTTACTCTGGCAATATGTTCAGTCTCTGCATCCAGAAACCGTTGCTCAACTCTCTAAACCCGATCCGGAAGTGGTTCAGGTGATGGAACGCAACCTAATCGGAATGTTAGGCGCACTCCCTCACGAGCATTTTAATGTCACTGTTACGACCAACCGCGAAAATCTGAGTCGGTTATTAGTTTCTGCGATGATGAGCGGTTACTTTCTCCGCAATGCTCAACAACGCATGGAGTTTGAAAAGTCGCTGCACGAAGTAGCTGAAATGCATGATAATTAATTAGGGCTTGCTGAATAAGCGTTGTGGTGAGGGAAGTCAAACGGCAAAAGGCAAAGGAAAATATAAGATTTCTCTCCCCAGTGAGACGCTTACAGCTTATTTAGTGATTGATGAAGTACAGTATATCTAAGCCAGATCCGCGACTTTTCTAAGAAGACGGGGACTTCTGGTACAAAGGACAAAAGACGAAGAACGAACTTGTCATTTGCTATCAGAAGTGGGATGATCACTCGAAATGAGTTGTAAGCTGCCCTGATGGCTAATCCACTTCCCCCAAAAACTCCCCCTGGAAAATTGAATCTGCCAACCAAAGTCGCTTATGGAGTTGGAGAACTCGGCGGGGAGATTCCGGGTAATATCTTAGTATTTTTCTTATTGTTTTTCCTCACCAATGTCGCGGGGTTAAATCCCACCTTGGCGGGGAGTGTTTTGCTGATTGGCAAGGTTTGGGATGCGATTAATGATCCGATGATCGGGTATTTGAGCGATCGCACTCGTTCCCCTTTAGGGCGGCGTTACCCCTGGATGCTGATTGGGGCGATTCCCTTGGGGATTGGCTTTAGCTTACAGTGGTTTGTACCCCCAACCTCGAATCAATGGCTACTGTTTGCCTATTACGGCGGAATTGGGATTCTATTTTATGCTGCTTATACCTCGGTTGTCCTCACCCATAATGCGTTAGCGGCTGAACTGACTCAAGGCTATGATGAGCGCATTGGTTTAATTAGCTTTAAAGCCGCGTTTAGTATCGGTGCAAGTATTTTTTCCCTGGGTTTAGCCCAGATTATTTTTGCCCAGATTGATGAGCCAGCTCTTGAATATCGGATTCTGGGAACAATTTGTGCAATCGTCGCCACATTAGCGGTTTTCCTTTGTGTTTGGGGAACGCATAAGCGTTATAAGCAAATCGAAGCCCAACGGGAATCCATGACTCAAGTATCTTTTTTACCCATCACCCAACAGTTTCGGATTGCGTTCAGTAACTTCCCTTTTATTTGTGTAATTGGGATTTATTTGTGTTCTTGGTTAAGTCTGCAAACAACGGCGGCGATTCTCCCCTATTTTGTGATTCATTGGATGGGATTACCCGATCATCACTTTACCCAAACCGCACTAACCGTTCAAGGAACCGCCCTAAGCATGACGTTTGTCTGGAGTGCGATCGCCAAACGTGTGGGTAAACGTGCTATCTATGGCATGGGTATCCCGTTCAGCTTATGCGCGTTGCTGGGACTGTGTTTCTTACAACCCAATCAAGTGGGATTAATGTATGTTCTGGCGGTATTTGTGGGGCTGGGTTTGTCTACGGCTTATATTGTACCCTGGTCAATGCTTCCCGATGTTGTTGATTTCGACGAACTCAATACCGGACAACGACGGGAAGGAATTTTCTACGGATTAGTTGTACAATTACACAAAATTGCCGTCGCGATCGCACTTTTCCTCGTGGGTAAAGCCCTAGACATGTCTGGGTTCATCTCCACCACATCCGAACAGTTACCTGTGACTCAACCCGATTCCGCATTATGGGCGATTCGCCTGCTGATTGGTCCGATTCCCGCTATTGTCCTCATCGGCGGTTTAGTTTGGGCGTACTTCTATCCGATTAGTCGTTCCTTCCATGGAGAAATCCTGCTGAAACTCATCGAACGCCGGAATACGGAAACGTAAAGAGATGGGGGAGCTTGTAGAGACTCCTCATGCTACGTCTGGGAGATGGGGAAGATGGGGGAGATGGGGGAGACTACGTATGAAACGCCAAGATTGTTAAATAACTGTGTAGTAATATAAAATAATTAGAATAAAATTTACACAGATGCCTCGTTGATTCCTGGATCAAGCAACGATAGAGATAGAGATGGGTTAAAATCAATGGATATTCACCATAACCAACGGCAGCACAGGCATCGTCGGCGTCGCCAGAGAACCTTGGAGACGGATAACCATCGGCGACGGCGACACAGAGATTGTCGATTTCCCTTACTTTTGACGGGATCTAGACAACCTCTCTCCAAACCTCTATCCTGCTCTGGAGAAGGCTTTTCACAACCCAGTAATGTTGTGAATCAACTCAACCACGAAACCCAAGCCGCGTTGGTTGAAGCCATCGAAGATGAATATAAAGCCCGCGCCTTCTACGAAGCGGTTATCAATAAGTTCGGTACTGTGCGACCATTTAGTAATATTGTTCATGCCGAAGCCAGACACGCTCAACGATTGGAAACCCTGTTCATAAAGTATGGAGTGCCAGTACCAGCAGATACGTTTACCGGAACGATTGAGGCACCCGATAGCCTAAAAACCGCCTGTAAAATCAGCATAGACGGCGAAATAGAGAATCTAAAAATGTACGATCGTTTCTTATCCTTTGTCCAGAAACCTGATATCTCTGCCGCTTTCTCCCAATTGCGTGACGCTTCCGCTAATCGCCATTTACCGGCTTTTGAGCGCTGTTATCGTCGATTGTAACGGGTCATTTGTCATTTGTGATTGGTCATTTGTTATTAACCAATAATTAAGACATATTTAAGGTTTTCCGGGGCAATTTATGACAGCCAGCCAGATTGAACAACTACCTATGCAACCTACCCCTGATGTCGGCACAAATCTAGATGATCAGGAAATCCAGGAATCCTGTAACTGGTTGAGTTTTCACCGAGTTTGGGGAGAACTCAGCGACTCAACCATTCAAACCATGGCGCAAGCATTCCAACCCCTGAAAGTGGAACCGGGAAGCGAAATCTATCGCCAAGGGTTAAAGCCGGCGGGTTTGTATCTACTCAAATGGGGAACCGTGGAGATTTATCGCCATTCTCTAGTGGGGAGAACCCATATTACCTATCGCAATGCGGGGGAAACCTTTGGCTATGTGCCATTAGTGGAAAACCAAGACACAGCCAGCTATCGCGCCAGCGCCATCGCCCTGACTAAAAGTGAAATTTGGTTTCTCGGACAAGCCGAGTTTCGCCGCCTTTGTCGCACCTATCCAGACTTTCAAGGGGCAATTAATACCCTACTGGCGCAAGACTTAGCCAACTTTGCCATGCGAATGGCAAAGGAACAGGCGAGAATTCAGGGGCTACAGCCCTATATTCAGCCCGTACCCAGGGGAGAAGCGATTATAGGTACGAGTAAAGCCACCAAAAAACTGCGATCGCAGATTCAACAAGCCCAGGATGACCTAAAACCTGTAATGTTTCAAGCCCCAGCCGGGAGTGGTAAAACCTTCCTGGCTGGGTTAATTCATGCTGGATCAGCCCTGCAAAACCGTCAGTTTGCCGAAATTGACTGCGCCGAGTTACCTAAAACTGAAGCGGGTGTCGTGAATACTGATGCCTTATTTGGCAAACAGGGAGAACAACTGGGGGTGATTGAACTCCTCGAACGAGGTAGCTTACTGATTGATAATGTCCATCTCTTAAGTTCCCCAGAGCGCGATCGCCTCACTCACTATATCAAAACAGGCAGCCTTACCCCCAATCCCAACCCCGAAAATGGGGAATCCTCACCACCACCCCTTGTCCAATCCTGGGTGCGCCTGATCCTCGCCAGTCCCCAGAAAATTGCCCTATCTGGGGTAGACATCCATGCTATCAAACTATTTAGCCTCCCCCAACGTAAAGGAGACATTCCCGAATTTGCTCGCCATTTCCTCCATAAATTCTGTCGCCAACGGCAGGAAATCATGCAACTGGATCAAGCCAATTTGCGCCGCTTAATCAGTTATGACTATCCCGGAAATATTGCTGAACTCGAAGGAATTCTGCAACGCGCTGTTTTCATGACACCCGCCGGACAATCGGTGATTCCTGAACAAGTTCTCTGGTCCGTAGAATCCCAGAAAAATGCCTTCCGCGTCGATTTACTCAACCAACTACCTTGGTTACGTAAATTTCTCCTAAGTGACTGGTGGCCCCAACGGTTCTGGTTTATCGTCATGGCGATTTTTATCCCAGTGACAGTTATGGGATATATCGGTCCGCAAAGCCGAGATGCCAGCATCACCTTGAATTTTTTCTGGGCATGGTGGTGGCCCCTCTACCTCTTTTTATTTGCCTTTGTGGGTCGTCTTTGGTGTGCTATTTGTCCGTTTATGATTACAGGTGAATGGATTAGAAAAGTCTCCCTGTGGATATTTCCGCGCCAACTCTTACCGTGGCCCACGAAATGGTTAAATAAATGGGGCGCTTGGGTGTTATTTGCCGGATTTGTGGCAATTTATTTGTGGGAGAAACTCTGGGATTTACCCCATAGGCCTTACCTATCCTCTTGGTTATTAGTTGCAATTGCTGCTGGTGCGGTAATTTGCAGTGTCATTTATGAACGCCGTCTCTGGTGTCGCTATCTCTGTCCCATTGGCGGAATGAATGGGATGTTTGCCAAACTTTCTATGGTCGAAGTGCGTTCAGTGCAGCAAGTTTGTGGGAGTCAATGCAGTACGTTTAGCTGTTACAAAGGCAGTGAGGCGACACCGGTTAATTTTAGTAATCCCCTACCGAATGAAGGACAAGCAACAGGGGGTTGTCCTCTCTATTCCCATCCTGCCCAGTTACAGGATAACCGAGATTGTGTGCTGTGTATGACCTGTCTTAAGGCTTGTCCGAACCGTTCTG
Source organism: Coleofasciculus sp. (assembly GCF_046539235.1). Taxonomy (GTDB): domain Bacteria; phylum Cyanobacteriota; class Cyanobacteriia; order Cyanobacteriales; family Coleofasciculaceae; genus Coleofasciculus. Next base: position 21,883 of record NZ_JBKHHI010000020.1, on the reverse strand, counting down.
TGCAGTTTAATTTGCGATTTCCGGCGGCGGATTTATGGGAGAATCATCAAGGGTTTTGGGCAGAAGTGGCGTTGATGTTGCTCTTATTTGGCGGCGTCTTTATGCACTATTCGCACCGGATTCTCGGTTGGTTTGGTTGGGGGAATATTCCGTTAGATTCTGAGCATTTGTTGACGGCGTTAGCTGTGGTGACGTTGTTGCTGCTGATTCCCTTTGTCGCTACCTATTTGACCCATCAAGTGGCGCGTCTATTTGACCGAGACATGCCGGATTATTTAAAGGTCATTTATGCCTATTTACCGATGGTGTTAGCGGCAAATTTAGCCTATTATGTGCCAGCCGGAATTACGGAAGCAGGTCAGATTTTACCTGTCATTGCTCGTACTTTTGGCTATTCGGGGGCGAATTTACCGACGTTAACTTGGAGTATGGATGTGGCGAGTTTTTTACAGGGGGTGACATTGCTGTCGATTTTATTGTTCAGTATCTATCCGTTGTTGAAAATTACCCAACGTCCGTTCTGGAACAATTTGCCTCATTTGGTGCTGATGGCTGGTTTTACAGTGGTTTTCTTTGAATTAATGATGGGGTGAACTTCAGGTTTATTTCCCTAAGACTTTATAGATAAGTGAAATTGTCCTCCCATCTACCATCCATGAAAATTTACTCGAACATTACAGATGTTATTGGTAACACCTCCCTGGTGCAACTTCAACGCCTTCCCCAACGTCACGGCGGCGTCGCCACGATTGTCTTAAAACTGGAGGGGATGAATCCAGCCAAATCGATTAAAGACAGAATCGCGATTAGTATGATTGCGGAGGCGGAGGAGGCGGGATTGATTCAGCCGGGAGTCTCGACGATTATTGAGGCGACATCGGGGAATACGGGTATTGGTTTAGCTATGGTTTGTGCGGCTAAAGGTTATCGCTTAATTTTAACCATGCCAGAAAACATGAGCCGTGAGCGTCAGCAACTGGTGAAAGCTTATGGTGCGGAGGTTATGCTGACACCCGCTAAAGCAGATATGGCTGGCGCGATCGCCCGGGCGAACGAGTTACTGGCGACTCTCCCGAATACGTTTTCCCCGCAACAATTTAGTAATCCGGCTAACCCTAAAATCCATTATCAAACCACGGGTCCAGAGATTTGGCAAGCCACGGATGGACAAGTTGATATTCTTGTGGTAGGGGTTGGCACGGGGGGGACACTCACCGGGGCGGGGCGCTATCTCAAACAACAAAAACCCCAACTGAAAATTGTGGCGATTGAACCAACAAAGAGTGCGGTTTTAAGTGGCAAACCGGCGGGAATCCATAATTTACAAGGAATTGGTGCTGGGTTTGTTCCTGATGTATTGCGGGTGAATTTGATTGACGAAATTATTCAGGTAAGTGAGGAGCAAGCCTATGACATCGGGCGTCAGTTAGCGCGAGATGAAGGCATTATCAGTGGCATTTCTGCGGGGGCGGCGGTGTATGCAGCGTTACAGGTGGGTTGTCGTCCCCAAAATCGCGATCGCCTGATTGTGGTGATTCAACCCAGTGGTGGAGAACGGTATCTGAGTACACCAATGTTTGTCCATGATTTTTAACTTGATTGAATTAAATAATATATGGAACAACTATCACCTGATTAGGGAATTTCAAACTAAGACAGAAATGATATTTAAAGTTTTTGATTAACAAATAAAATTAATTTCTATTTTGAGCTCATCCCAACTATTATTTTATTTTTGTGAAGTTTGATGGTTTACATAACCCAGATGATCAACGAAACTAATAAATAGGTGTTCCCCACCGATTGATCTGTGAATCTACTAGGGTAAAGCCGCCCAACCGGGCTGAAATACCCGACTCGGTTATAAATTTAGATAGTATGACAGGGGAAGAACAATGTTTAATTTAACAGGGGTGCTAGTTCGCGATTGTGTCGAACGTCTACAAGTCGGCTACCGCCAGACTTACGGAAATTCTCAACCCGATTATGCTGAGGTTATCGCTGGAGTGGCGCAAGTGGCTCTAGAACAGATTACCCAGAGTGATGCTCTATACCACAATGTTGAACATACCATTTTGGTGAGCTTAGTCGGACAAGAAATCCTTCGAGGGAAACATATCCTAGAAGGAAACGTTTCCCGTCAAGATTGGCTCACGTCAATCGTGTCTTGGTTATGCCATGACATCGGCTATATTAAGGGCATTTGCCGAAATGACCAACCTGATCAACGATTGTACGTGATTGGTCTTGATGATATGATGATATCCTTGCCCCAGTGGGCAACCGATGCGAGTTTGACGTCCTATCATGTTGACCGAGGAAAGCAGTTTGTGGACGAGTATTTCGGTACTCATCCCTTTATTGATTGTGCCATCGTAAAACGCAATATTGAGTTAACCCGTTTCCCAGTACCCGCTGATAACGCCCATCAAGATACAATTAATTATCCGGGTTTGACTCGTGCGGCTGATTTGATTGGTCAACTTAGTGATCCACGTTACTTACAAAAGATTCCCGCCTTGTTTGGTGAGTTTGAAGAAAGTGGCGCAAATAAGATTTTAGGCTATCACAATCCGGGTGAACTGCGGCAAAACTACCCCAACTTTTTCGGGACAATTGTGTTACAATATATTCAACCTGCTTTGGATTATTTAGAGGTAACCAGAATCGGTCAACAGATTATTGCCAATCTGTATGGTAATGTCTTACAGGTTGAACAGGAAAATAGGGTAAACCAAAAGAAGGTTGCCATGTTTGTTTAAACTATTCGGCATTTAAAGCTTAAGCGATTAGCCCGGAGTTTAAACTCCGGGAGGGTGTTGGGGCTTGCTTCAAACAGAATTGGTATTAGAATTGAGATGACAGCGTTGCTGATAAATTTGCGCCACCTGATCCCCTGGGTTTTGGCGCAAACAGGCTTCAAACAGTTGTAGCGCTTCTGCATAAGCCTGTTGATTATACAGAGACAACCCTAAGGCAAATCGGTCTTGATTTGCCAATTTACCCTCTCGGACTTCCGGTAAGTCAGCATCAAAGATTTCATAGACGGTAACCAGTTCAGATTTGCCTTTGACTTTGACATGATCAATCATGCGGATAGCATAGTCGTAGGGGTTTTGTAATTGTTTGAACGTGTGGTGAGAAATTAATAATGATACGCCATAATTTTTGGTTAAGCCTTCCAAACGAGCCGCTAAATTAACCGCATCACTAATCACGGTGGTATCCATGCGGTTATATCCGCCCACAGTACCTAGCATTAATGTTCCTGTATTAATGCCCATACCTAGTTGAATGGCTCGATAATTACAGTTAGCTCGATGTTGATTATATTCAGTTAACTGATGCAACATGGCAATTCCGGCTTTAACCGCATCATCCGCACCGCCACTAAAGAGTGCCATAATCGCATCCCCAATATATTTATCAATAAATCCTTTATTTTTAATAATAGTGGGTTCCATTCGGGATAGATAGGAATTGATGAATTTAAAATTCTCTTCAGGGGTCATCCCTTCCGAAAGAGCAGTGAAGTCGCGAATATCCGAAAATAACACGGACATTTCTTTCTCAACTTGGTCGCCTAACTTAACATCAATAATAGTCTCTTTATTGAGTAACTGGAGAAATTGACCCGGCACAAAGCGAGAAAAAGCATGATTGAGTTGATTGAGATGACCTGTAAACTTGAGTCGTTCGGCTTCCCCCCGTTTGCGTTCGGTGATATCGTTCAGCACGACAATGGCGTAGCTAACATTTCCCTTATCATCAAAGATGGGGGTTCCTAAAACCTCAATCGGCACTATTTTGTCTGGCTGGTGAATTTCTATCCCTTCATAGATGGAATTTTTACCGTTAAGCGCTTGGATAATTGGCTCAAGATTGGAGGGATATACTTTCTCGGATTTAGGAGAATAAATTGGATAAATTTCGGGGAGCCGATTGGCAGGATTGGTGGGAATTAGACCTTGCCCAAAAAGTTTCTTTGCCGTCTGATTGGCATAGTAGGGTCTACCGTTTTGATCAACGACAAAAACACCGACGGGTATCGCTTCTAAGAATTGCGTTAGCCGACTTTCACTGTCTCGTAATTGATCTTGAACCTGTAGCCGTTGATTGATTTCTTGATAAATATTAGAATAGACAAATATAAGGATGCCTAAGTCAAAAGCCAGTCCAATGGAGAAAATCCAAATCGTACTCTGGACTGTGACTTGAGTATGCTGCGATCGCGCCTGCAATAGCCGCTCTTCCTCAGCCTTCATTTGACTGAAGACTTGGCGGATCTGATCCATGATCAGTTTACCTTGGTTCGTGTTGACAATCGCTAAAGCGGCGTCTAATCCTTGCTCGTTTCTTAAGTTAATGGTTTGCTCAAGTTCGGCAAACTTGGCATTAATTAAGGGGACGACGAGATCTAACTTTTTTTGATGGTAAGGCTTGTCTGCTGTCAAGGCTTTTAGCTGTTTAATATCATCTTCGACTTTATCAATGGCTTTTTTATAGGGTTCCAGATAGCGCTGCTCACCCGTGAGAAGATAACCCCGTTGTCCTGTTTCTGCATCCGTAATTTCAGCTAAAACTTCCTCCAGTTTTGTTAATACTTTTTTGGCATAGAGTTCTTTTCGATTCGTGTCTCTCAGGCGAAATGCGCTATAATAACCACTCAAGCTAACGATAACGATAAGGCTGGAGGTTAGTCCAAATCCGAGGATGATTTTGCGTTGTATCGATAATTTGATCATAAAGAGTAGAGTTTAACTGAAAAAACTCTGATTCCTGTTAAGCTGTAAAATACCTATTCAGGTATGATTTATAGTTGTCCGCAATCTGAAAAAATAAAAATAATGATATTTTTTGACCAACTAAAATTGGCATTAATTATTTTTTTCACAGAAAAATAATGCCGCCGCTGTGCTATTTATTATTTGTCCAGAGAAATACGTCTCGCTTTCCTCATCTCAAGAATATAACCAGCATTTTACCGATACAGTCTCGGTTTTGGCAAATGCTGGTTAAAAAAATTTATCTTCTGTCTTTTGTCCTTATGTCAGGGTATGGGAAACTGGAAATTCCCAATTTATCAACCAACCTAGACTTGAGAAATAATCGCGCCTTTCAAAATTGCTCCACTGAAATTCGCACCATTAAGATTCGCCTGATTCAGATTGGTATTTCTCAGATTTGCACCTTTCAAGTTTGTTTCACTGAGATTAGCGCCGGTTAAATCAGCACCACTGAGATTCGCATTGGTTAAATCCGCTCCTCTCAAATTGGCGCCTTTGAGGTCAGCATTTCTTAAGAAAACAGCCATGAGGTTGGTATCGATTAAAATGGCTTGACTGAGGTTGCTTGTATGGCAAATTGCTTCACAGAGATTAGCCCGACTTAGGTTAGCTCGACTCAGGTTAGCTCGACTCAGGTTAGCTCGACTCAGGTTGAAGTTTTGCAAATTATACTCACTGAGATTTAATCCACTCAGATCAACCTTACTAAAGTTCAGTTTGAGTATATTGGTTTTACTCTGATTTTGATTTAAGTTAATATTTCGCAGTCGCCATCGATTCCAATTCTCAACACCTTGTTTTAGGACAACTATATCGTTCGCATTTGCCACTTTGTATGACTCCTCCAAGTTTCAACGTGATCGCAGTATCGTTTTGTCAGAATTCTCTGAATTATTCAGAATGGTTAAAATAGGGTCGATTTGGAGTCATAAAAATTGCTGAGATTGCTATTGAATCAAGTGACTAACATTGAGTTCATGCCAGAAACTGGTGATCAAACAAATAGGGTTTCATCGATCAATGTAACAAAACTTTAAGACCTTATTCAGATTATCGGATAAGAAGTGCTTGGTCAAAACATAGAGGATTTTCTATGGCATAGCTAGGAATTGGGGAAGTTTTGACTGTGTAGGGGTAGGTTTAGGGAATCGCGTTTCGCTATTGACGATAAAGTTTGTTCAAAGCCCGCCCTGAGTGTTGAGTGTTGATCCTTCGCTTCGCTAGTCGGACAGGGTTTCGACTCGGCGCGACATTGAGGGAAAGGCGGGTTAAATGGCGGGTGCGATCGCGCTTTGGGTTCCCTGGGTTTCAATCGAGTGCGATCGCGCTTGGGCAGAAATTCCCACCTCTTGCCAAGCCTCAGCCATGGCGGTGACTACGGCTTCAGCTTGCATCGGATCGACAAGCGCCAACAGAGTAGGACCGGCGCCACTAATCGTCACTCCATAAGCCCCCGCTTTTAAGGCGGCGGTTTGTACCGCTTCATAGCCCGGAATCAATGCTTGTCGATAGGGTTGATGTAACTTATCCTGGAGAGCAGTTTGTAACCAATCACCGCGTCCCGTTGCCAAGGCGCGGATCAGTAACCCGAAATGGGCGACATTGAAAATAGCATCTGCCCGACTCACTTGGGTGGGGAGTACCTGTCGCGCTTGTTGGGTGGAGAGTTCAAAATTGGGAACGGCGACGACAGGGATAATTTGATCATGCCAGGGAATATCACAAATCTCCCATTCCTTGAGAACCGCATCCCCCCGCGCCGCCAGACGGCAGCCGCCCAACAAAGCGGGGACAACATTATCTGGATGTCCTTCCAGCGCGATCGCTAATTCCATGATTTCGGTTTGACTCAGGGGTTCCCCAGCGAGTTGGTTAGCGCCAACCAATCCGCCGACAATCGCCGTGGCGGAACTTCCTAACCCTCTGGCGAGGGGGACATCTAAATCAATGTTGAGTTGGACTGGGGGAGGTGTCTGACCAATCTGGTCGTATAATTTCAGAAAGGCTTGGTAAGCCAGATTCGTTTGATCAGTTTTTACCTGGTTTGCCTCGACACCCGACACCCGAATTCTCACCGCCCGTTCCGTTTCCCAGGGAGTATCCGAACTCAGACGAGTAAACGTGAACTTGTTGTACAGGGTTAAGGCGGCGCCAATGCAATCAAATCCGGGTCCTAAGTTGGCGGTTGTCGCGGGAACGGTAACGGTGACGGGAGAATGGATAGACATTCGGGAGGAATTTAAGGATGCCAAGGGGAAATCTTACCAGATTCCCTGTATCAATGTAGTGGATATAAACTGGGATCATCCACAACAACGCCAACTTGCCTTAGAGCAGGTATCTCAAGCCTTAGAAGTTGTTTAGTTGGTATTGTCAATGGATTGTATACAGGTCAATAAAATTCGGTCTTACGGCTATACGGGTTATCTACCAGAAGAGCGGGTACTTGGACAATGGTTTGAAGTGGATCTCACGTTATGGCTAGATTTAGCTGCCGCCAGTGAGAGTGACGACATTAAAGACACTCTGGATTACCGCCAAGCCATTGACAAGGTTAAGCAACTGATCGCCAACTCTAAGTTTTCCTTAGTGGAAAAATTAGCCAGCGCGATCGCCGAGGCTCTGTTACAGCTCGATAGAGTAGAGCGAGTACGAGTGCGGCTGAGTAAACCGGCTGCTCCTATCCCTGACTTTGGCGGCACAATTACGATTGATATCACTAGACCGAAGACCGATCATGTAGAGACGTGATGAAAGAAGCGTCTGTACAAAATCGAGGGTTGAGGAGAGGGCGACCCGACAAATTGAGTGGAATGGAGTTTTTAATGAGTGCAAGCGGGTCGCCCCTACACGAGGACTAAAGGTGTTTGTTCCTTACAATTCCCATCATCCACTCAATAATGCTTCCACAAACTCATAACTTGAGAACGGACGTAAATCTTCAATCCCTTCCCCAGCACCGATAAACCGAATCGGCAATCCCAATTGCTGCACGATCGCCAAAGCCACACCGCCTTTAGCCGTACCATCCAACTTAGTTAACACCACACCACTCAGTTTTGCCGCCTCCGAGAACACCTCAGCTTGACGCAAACCATTTTGACCAAGGGTAGCATCCAATACCAGCAACGATTCCACCTTCGCCTCAGGTGCTTTTTTGTCAATAATCCGACGAATTTTCGCCAATTCCTCCATCAGATTTTTCTTATTTTGCAAACGCCCTGCGGTGTCTACCAAAAGCAATTCTGTGTTTCGGGCTTGAGCGGCTGTGATTGAATCGAATACCACAGCGGCTGGATCAGTATTCTTGCCCGGATTAGCAATCACCTCTGTGCTACTGCGTTCTCCCCAAATCTTCACCTGTTCCACCGCCGCCGCCCGGAAGGTATCGGCAGCACCAATCAAACACTTGTAATCCGATTTATTAGCTAAGTGAGCCAGTTTGCCAATCGTGGTGGTTTTTCCCGCACCATTCACCCCAGTCATCAACCAGATATTCAGGGTATCTTTTTCCGGGAAAAAAGTGGAACCGTAAGACTCGCGACAGGGTTTATCCAGTAAATCCCGGAGAATTTGTTTCAAATAGGCGATCGCTTGTTCAGGAGGCAAGACTTCCTGGCGCATTCTCGCTTGCAGGGTTTCAATAATGTAATCCGTTGCCTCGATACCCACATCCGCTTGCAACAGCAACGCCTCAATTTCCATCACGGCGTCTTGATTTAACGGACCCTGACCGACAATCGCCTTGAGTTGGTTGACTAAACCGCGACGAGTTTTGCCCAGTCCAGAGCGCAGCTGTTTGAGCCAGCTAATTTCCTCAGCCGAAACATCCTCAGGGGTACGCCCTTGGGCGGCTAAGACTTTGGCTGACCACAAAAATTCTTCATCAAAGGCGACATCCGCCTCGGCTTCAGCTTGGGTTGCGGATTGGGCGACTGATTCGGGTTCTGGCGTCTCAATCGCTGTTGCTTCAAGCCGTTTGAGTCGTTCTTCTCGTTCTGATTTCCTTGCCCAAATCGGCACAGTCGCTGATTCTGCTGTAGCCGCAGGTTCTGCTTGTTCGGTGTCAGTTTCCGCTTCAACTATGGTATCTGAAGCCGTCAGAGCCTCGGTTTTTTCAGGTTCTGCTTGTTCGGTGTCAGTTTCCGCCTCAGTTACAACCGGAGATTCTGGGGAGACAGCAATACTACTCGCATACGCTCTAATTTCTTCTCCCCCGGCTCCCCCGGCTTCCTCTGCTTCCTCTGCTTCCTCTGCTCCCCCGGCTCCCCCGGCTTCCTCTGCTTCCACCGTTTCCACCGTTTCCGGGGCAGTTCCTGTGGCTTCTGTACTCTCTGTTAGTTCAGCCTGGGCAGATTCAGCCGTGTCAGGTTGTACCTCTGGCGCTTCAGTTTCAGCTTCGGAGGGCGCTTGTTGCTGCTTTTGCAGATTTGTATAAGCGGCTTTTGCCCAGCTCAGATAATCATCAGCAACCGTTGATGACTGCTCCTGAGTGGCAGACTCACTCTCCGATTGCGGCGATTCAACCGGGGGAGTTGCTGACGGCTGCTCTTGCTGCTGTTCCTTCTCCTGGGAAGAGGCTGCACTTTTACCAACTTGGCGGCGGAACCAATTAAATACCATTGCACCTAATTAGAAATAGTTTTGAGTTTTGAGTTTTAAGCTTGCTTTTCAAGGGAAGCGAGTATGACAAAGGACAAAGGACGAATGACGATCCTCGTTCACCTAGGCTAACCGACTTACTTATATGAACTTTTCTAGAGCTGGAGACTCTGGCTCATTTATGCAGGTAGTGACGCGACGCAACACGCCATTCACAAATCGATGCCCTTCTTGATCGCTGTAGCGTTTAGCCAGTTCTATGGCTTCGTTAATAGCCACCCGATCAGGAATCCCTAAAAACGCCATTTCTGCCACCGCTATTCGCAAAATATCGCGGTCAATGCGGGGTAAGCGATTGATTTGCCAATCTTTAAGTGATTTAACCAGTATTTCGTCAATTTCAACTTGCCTACGACGAATCGCCTGGAGAATTTCTATCCCATAAGCCCGCACGTCGGCTTGATTAGCCAACTGAATCATTTCCGGGATTTCTACGGCGACACCGATACGGTTAATCGCCTTCTGAGTCAGTTCAATGGCTTCAGCCACCATCGTTCGGGAACTTCGCACATCGACGGCACGGGTTTCACTACCGAGAAGGCGATCGCTCCCGCGTTTGAGTTCGGCTGAGGCTGTTTCTAAGGCTTCGTTAATTTCATCGGTGAGAGTCCTCACGGCGACTAATACCATCTGACTCAGTTGTTTTTCATCAAGCTGTTCTGGTTCACGAGACATCTGAGAGAGACCTAAAAGTGCCAGTTCACGAGCAATTCTGCGAGGTTGCATGGTTTTTTCCTTTGTCCTTTATCCTTTGTCCTTTATCCTTTGTCCTTTGTCCTACTCGCTCCCTTGAGCAGCGAGAATCTAGCGATGTCTTTCGTCCTTTGTCCCCCTCTTGCCCTTTTCCCCAATCCCTAATCACTACGAACTTTCTTCAGTGGGTAACATCTGCTGTTGGAGCATATCTGATAGAGGTTGCTCTCGCTTCTTCTTGCCGTATGGCATCTGCAGGGGTACACCTATGGAGGATTCACTCGGTCCAACAATTCCACCGGATATTAATACCTTAAAGGCATCTTCGATCGACATGGAAAGATTAATCACTTCCGTTTCCGGCACAATAGCATACCATCCAGTGGTCGGATTCGGAGTGGTGGGTACAAAAATATTCAACATGGTGTCGTTGAGTTTGCCTTGAATTTCACCTGTTGCTGTCCCCGTAACGAAGGCGATCGCCCACATTCCCTGACGCGGATACTCTACCAAAATCACCCGTCGAAATTTACTGCTGGAATCCTTAAGCAAGGTTTCCAATAACTGTTTGAGTGTTTTATAGACTGATCCAGCCAGGGGAATTGCCTGCAACACTCGTTCCCCTAAATCCAGCAACCACCGCCCGACAATATTACGTGCCATTAAGCCAATCAGTAGAATGCACAGGAGGGGCACCGTTAGCCCTACCAGTAAATTCAAGAGATTGACCAAAATGGGGTGGAGGTTATTATAGGGGTTGAGTTGCTTAGGGATACGGGTGAGAAAATTGATCACCCAATTGGCGATGGTAATCGTCAGCCAGATTGTGGTAGCGAGGGGAATCACTACCAGGAGACCGGCGATTAGGTCGTTTTTTAAGTCCTGCTTGAAGCGTTGGATCACAGAGTATTGACTCTCCTTACAATGGCTCTTAAACGTCTACGTCTGTTATTGCTCCCTCAATTACTGGTATAAGCTGTTGCAACTTTGATCTGATCACGGCAATCACCGCCAGCTTTCCCAGTCGTTGAGGGGGACTAACTCCTGCTCAACCCCCTTTTGCTGCTCCAGTGAAGCAGTACTCCTAGTTGAGGGTTCTATCTCTAGTTGTAAAGCTTGTTAAGAATTGTTGCAACTATTGATTTCTCTATTTAAGCTTGTCCAAGGGGGGTCTGAAACTCTTCTGTCAACCTTATTGCTAAGTAGGGACGCGACGAAAGAAGCGTCTGTTTGCCTAGACACCGAAGAAAACATCATATTTTAGCTCTCTTCTAGGTTTGAGTAAGTTTTTCGGAGCAGAGTTGGGAATCGGTTGCCTCAATAGTGGGCAGTTGTTGCTCTTTGAGTTCCCAAACCTTGAGGGTAATTAAATATTCATAAAATGCCTGTAAGGTACACCAGGTAAAGCCAGCACGTCCATCCAGGAAGCCTCCGAGTAATAGGTACATATAGAGAAAGCGTAGTAATGGACGAAAGGGCAAGCGTAACGACAGATCTTTGAGGGCATGACGCCGTTCTACTTCTGATCGCCCCAGCAGCAACGCTCCCCAGTTGACAGTGCCTTGTTCTAGCTGGCGTAAGGTTTCCCGGGCTTCATCGGTGGAGTAGCGGTTGTGTTTTTCAATCCAGCGGCTAAACCCTTTACTACAGGTATAGTGTGGGTAGGTTTCTTTCAAGAACCCTGTAGATCCATGACAAACTTCGCGTTCAGTATGACCATAATCAGTAAACCAGACTTGACCTTTTCGCAGTAAACGAAGTTGGTAACGGGGATACTGAGTACAGTGACGAATCCATCGATTCATGAACATCACCCGTTCGGCGACATAATATCCGACGTAATTCTTGTCCTTTATGGCTTCTAGGCATTCAGCAAATAGGGCTGGGGTGATCCGTTCATCGGCTTCTAGGATGTAAGCCCATTCATACTTAGTCGGGAGGTTCTCCAGCATCCAAGTACGCTGACGCCCATGACTTTCAAAGGGATGGGGTACTACTCGCACAGGATAACGTTGGGCAAGTTCTACCGTGCGATCGCTACTACACGAATCCACCACAATGATGTCATCCGAGAGCCGCGCTGACTGAATGCACGCTTCAATATCTTGTTCTTCGTTGTAGGTGAGGATATAAATCGAGAACATGTCAAAAGTTGTAAAAAAATGAGTCTAGCTAAAACGGTTTGCTGAAATTGAGAACCCCAATCCGCCTCAACGCCAATCGTAACCGATGGCACATAAAAGCAGAACTGGGGATTACCTACAGCAGTTGGCAACTGGCTCGAATAGAGGTTATTTGTTATCTCGGAATGGGTGATTAGGAAGCTTCTGTGTAAGCTGTCATGCATTTAAATTGGGCATGGGTAGCGAGCAAGATGCCAAGCCGGCGGCATGGCTTCGCTAAACGCACTACATGGATTTCGCTATTATTAACATTAAGGTTTAAATGCCAAACAGCTTATCTTCTATTGAATCGTAAATCTCTATCAACTGACAATTTAGAGACTGTTCTCAAACCTTTTTGCCTGTTGCTCCCATAGCAATGACTTACAGATTAACTGCTCAAGTTCCGCAATCCCATCCAGCCAATGATGCTGTAGCCAATGGCTAACAGTAGACTGCTTAAACCGATGCGGATACCTCTTTTTAATGCATCAGTTCGGGCGCGTTGCTCAAGTTCTTGTCTACGACTGCGGATTTGAGTCTGAGCTTGCTCTGTTCTTTGAGCGATCGCTTCGGGATCTTGTCGAAGAGCCTGCAATTGTTCTCGGAGTGCCTGGAGTCGCTGGAGTTGCTCTCCTTGAGCTTGACCGCTTTCAATGGCTTGGTCTAGTCGTTCGAGCTGTTGTGGATCTTCAAGCAGAGTATCAATTTGCTGAACTTGCGTTTCCAGTTGGGTTTCAGCTTGTTGGGCTTGCTGAGTAATCTGTTCTATCGCTTGATTGCTTTGGATGCGGACATTGTTAAAGTGCAAGGGGACAAGCAACAGGAAGAGTAAACCCAATAGGCTCGATAGTAAAAATGCCCAGAATCTCAAGTCCGTTATTGACGATTTTCGCTCAGGTAATGAGCCACCACTGTTATTGCTGATCCAATATCCTGTTACCAAAAAGGCAATTCCCACCATCGGGATAACACCCCGATCAACGAGCTGGGTGGTTAAATTAAGCTGCCATTCATTCTCAAGGGGGCTAACACCAGGAGAGGGAATAATCAAGATCAGATAATCCAACAGGGACGATAGGATCATGATCAGTCCGACTATCTTAAGTGCTAAACCCGCGAACGAAGAATACATAGTACTACTTTTCATCATTCTGATTATGCTTTTTACCCTAGAACCGAGTGTACCCCATCGGGTATGGGACAATTAGGGTTCATGTATGACTTGCCCATATTAACTCATGGATATTTGCATGATTACCCTAGGGGTCTACTGCAATTATCCAACGAAATGGTCGGCGAGACCAACTTACCTTTGCAGCCGGAGGATCACAGATTGATGAAGAAAATTGTCGAAGTTTTGCCTGATCAAGCCGCGCTGATTCAGCGATCGCGTGATGTTGTCCTCACGAAGATACAGGAGGCAATCCAACGCTCCGGGCGCTGTACCCTGGCTTTAGCGGGGGGTGGTACACCCAAGCCCCTCTATGAAGCCCTAGCCAGCCAGGATCTCCCCTGGGATAAACTGCATATCTTTTGGGGTGATGAACGCTATGTCCCCGCCGATCACCCGGATAGCAATCAAGCGATGGCGCGTCAGGCTTGGTTAGATCACGTTGATATCCCAGCCACGAATATTCACCCCATGCCTACAGATGGAGAGTCTCCGGAAGCAGACGCCTCTAAACACGACGCTCAACTGGGGGATTTCTTTGGTGTAGCTCCTGATCAGTTTCCCCAATTTGATCTGATTTTATTGGGCATTGGTGACGACGCCCATACGGCATCTTTATTTCCTCATACCCAGGCGCTACAGGTTGGCGATCGCCGGGTGACGGTGGGCAATAAAGATGGTCAACCTCGGATTACTTTTACTGTACCCTTGATTAACCAAGCCCATTGCGTGATGTTTCTCGTGGCGGGAGCCCAAAAGCAACCTGCGCTGGCTCAAATCTTCGCGGCTGATGCTGACCCTTTTACCTATCCGGCGCGGTTGATTCAGCCTCAAGGCGAATTATGGTGGCTTTTGGATCAGCAAGCCGGTCAAGCTGTGAAAGGCTAATGCTCATTTCCACGACAGAGAATCCGTGAGCCTGATGTAACGAGTTATTAAGGTAGAACGGTCAACTGTGTTTTGATGAAGGAGGAAGGCTGATGCTGACTCGAAGGATTGCGGCGGTTTTGCCCTCAGTAGAGACCCATGCAACGTCTCGACAACAATTCTTTGTCAAACCGCTTTTGTTGGTAATTTTGAATGTGTGAATCTTGAATAGCTTATGATTGTTTGCCCTAACTGCAATCACCAAAATCCAGACGGTGCGACTCAATGCGAAGCCTGCTATACACCTTTACCGGCAACCATGAGTTGTCCCAACTGTGGTACAACAGTTCAAACAGACGCTAGCTTCTGCGGTCAATGTGGTTTTAACCTGAAAGCCAGTGGCTCAACGGGAAGCCCAGATACACCAGCTCCAGTGTCGGTTCCCGATGTACCCGATTTAGACCCCCCTGACCCTCTAATTGAACCCGAACCTCTTTCTATGAGTTCCCCATCACCCCTACCTGACTCGCAACCTGATCCCCCTCCTGAGCTACCCGTTACCCAGGTGGGTCAATCCGGAACGACAACAGAAGAAGAAGAAAAGCCAGCCCCACCGGAGCCGGAAACAGCCCCGCCTCCGCCCCCTGTAGCGACACCAACGCCAGGTAGTGCCAAAACGCAGTTGCAGGTGCAGTCTGTTTATCTGCTGCACCTACAAACCCAGACCAAAATTGAATTGCCATCCCATATCAGTGTGATTCATATCGGTAAACCCAACGATGAGATTCCCCCGGATATTGATGTGTCAGGTTTTCCTAATTCTGAGATTGTTTCGCGAGTTCATGCAGATATTCGCGTCGAGGGAGATACCTACTATCTTGAAGATGTGGGCAGCGCCAATGGCACATACATCAACCATACCCCGTTACCGAGAGGTGATCGCCATCGCTTACGCAAAGGCGATCGCATTAGCCTAGGCAAAGGGGACATGGTAACGTTTTTATTTCAAGTGTCCTGAGTCCCTTGCCTATGTACTGAACCTGAGGGAGATGTCAACCAGTGGTAGCCTGAAATGAAAAGGTGTGACTATGACAGTTTTTGTTGGTAAACTACTTGCCGAGCATTCCTTTCTCCTTTAATCAAGAGTAAAAACTGTTTAAGCAGAGAATCGCTCTTGCCAAAATCCAGCTCCTAGACTCATGGGAATCTCTAGAAGTATTCAGTCGAAAGAATCCTCGTTTTTGAATGATGTAACACCGGTGATTACTCTGACCCTGCTGCATCCTCTCCAGTCTGTACCTGTTCAAAGTTGGCCGTTTAAATCGGAATCGGTGATTCGGATTGGGCGGTCTACGGATAATGATGTCATTTTATACAGCGCTGTCGTTTCACGTCACCATGTTGAACTTCGGCGAAATGGTTCAGGTTGGCGAATTATCAGCTTAGGTGCTAACGGAACCTATATCGATGGAAAACGCATTACCCAGACTTCTGTTGTGGATGGGATGATTATCCGTCTAGCTAGTTCCGGACCGAAAATTCAGATTCATCTGCATGACGACATCCGTTATGTAGAATCGTCAACTCATGCCAAAAAGCGCACGTCTTCTGGTAAAGGTATGCTCGATCAATCTAAAGAAACCCTGGTTGATGCTGAACATCAGCCAACTCAACAAGAATAGTTTTGGGGGGTGGGGGAGCTGGGGGAGCTGGTGTAGGGAGTTTGCCCTCAAGTTTTTTCACCGGATCTAGCAGATGCTGAGGCTCTAAGGTTAAAGTAAGAGAAAATTTATGGTGAATACGAGTCAGCTAAATTGCTAGGGGCTTTTAACCTTTTCATAACCTATTGTGATCGATCTCAGACTAGGATGGACTGACATGACTTCTCCCAATAATGAAGACCGGGAGCTTCAGCGCCGGGAACACGACCTGATCCAACGAGAGCGAGAACTCCGACTACGCGAACTGGAAGCGGAAATTAATCAACCTCCTCTCTACCAAACCGTTAAGCATGAGCAACCGGAAGGAAAGCTGCAACGGTGGGGGAGAAAGCTAGTGATGTTTGGTAAGTTCTTCGCCTTTGTCGTGGCGGCGGTTCTGGTTGTACGGGTGAGTGCTGCGATCGCGACGATTATGATTATCGGCGTTATTGGCTTTATTGGCTATAAGATTTTCCTCGAAGGCGATAAGAAGTCTTAGGGAACAGGGAATTTAACTCTTGCATTTGATCGGGGCGGGTTTAGTTAAGTTAGAGGTTTTCTCCTGAACGTTATCGGTCAAACCCGCCCCTACACACTCAAACCTGCCTTCATCTCACCCAAAGCGTGAATCAGAAAAAACTATGAGCTATACCGTGGATAATACCAGCTTCCTCAGGGATTTGGAGCGAGTGGTGAGAGTGCGCCATCAAGCGGCGACGCATCTGAATCAAATCGCCAAACGGCTAGATCAAGCAGAATTGGACGCTGAAGAAACCTCTGGGAAATTGAGTCTAGAACGGGAAAGCGAAGATATCCGGATTGCCAGCGATAATTTGCAGAAGGGCTTATTTCGGCTGCTGGTATTGGGAGACTTGAAACGAGGTAAAAGTACGTTCCTCAATGCCTTGATTGGTGAGAACCTATTGCCAGCAGATGTGAATCCTTGTACAGCGCTACTGACAGTTTTGCGCTACGGAACGCAAAAAAAAGTCACGGTTTACTTTAAAGGGGATAAACCACCAGAATCCCTCGATTTCGCCAGTTTTAAGCAAAACTATACCATCGATCCCGCCGAAGCCAAACGCCTCGAAGTCGAGAAAACATCGGCATTTCCCGACGTTGAGTATGCCGTTGTCGAATATCCCTTACCCCTCTTAGAAAAAGGCATCGAAATTGTTGATAGTCCAGGGCTGAACGATACCGAAGCCCGGAATGAATTATCACTCAACTATATCCACAACTGCCACGCTATCTTGTTTTTATTTCGGGCGATGCAGCCTTGTACCCTGGAAGAACGCCGCTATTTAGAAAATTACCTTAAAGGGCGGGGATTAACTGTTTTCTTTCTAATTAACGCTTGGGATGAAATCGGCAAAGGATTGATTGATCCGGATGATCCCGATGAACTTGAAGAAGCCCAAAATCGGTTACGCACCGTATGCCAAACCTATCTAGGTGACTACTGTCAAAAAGATGGACAGAATCGCTATGATGAGCGAGTGTTTGAGATTTCCTCCCTGGAAGCCTTGCGACGGCGGATAAAAGATTCAGAAGCTTCCCTAGAAGGAACAGGATTTCCAGCATTTTTAGGGGCGCTGAATACCTTTTTGACCCAAGAACGCGCCGTGGCACAATTACGCCAAGCGAGAACGTTGGCGCGTCAAGTTTATAGCCGCACTCACGAAGCGATTGAACGACGAATTCCCTTACTCGACCAAGATATTCAGGAGTTAAAACAACGGATTCAGGGCGTTGAACCGGAGTTTGAGCAATTGACCCAAATCCGCGATCAATTCCAGGATGAAATTCGGACGATGCGGGATACAAAAGTTAAAGCGGTGGCGGATTCGTTTCGCACTTATGTGCTGAACTTAGAAAAGACATTTGAATCTGATTTCTTACGCTATCAGCCGACAATTGACTTTTTGGAGTTCTTGCAACAACAGAGACGGGAGGCGTTTAATGCGGCATTAAAGCAAGGGTTTGAGCAGTATATTCAGGATAAATTAGCCGAGTGGGAACGCACGGCGGAGGAGTATTTACAAGAGGGGTTTTCCCAACTTGCCCAAAGTGCTGCTAATTATGGCGCAACCTATAATCAGATTGTTGATTCCATGACTGAGAAGTTAATTGGGCAAACCATACCGCCGGGAGTTCGGGTTGATTCAGGCGAGGAGTCACCCACTTGGGCAAAATGGGCGATGGGGTTTTTCTCCTTAGCGTCAGGAAATGTGGCGGGTGTGGCGTTAGCGGCGGCTGGGTTTAATTGGCAAAATATCCTGGTTAATTGGTTAGCGGTAATTGGGATTAGCAGCTTTTTATTAATTTTTACGGGGCTGACGTTTTGGAATCCGATTGGATTAGCGTTGATGGGTTTGGGTGTGGGCGCACTGCAAGCTGAACAAGCCCGCCAAGAGGTGATTAAAGCGACGAAAAAAGAGTTTGTGAAATATTTACCGCAACTCAGTCAGGAACAACAAGAACCGATTCGTCAAGCGGTGAAAGATTGTTTTGATAGTTATGAACGGGAAGTAATTCAACGCCTTAATGATGATATTCAATCCCGTCAAGCTGAGTTAGATAACTTGCTCAAGCAAAAAGAATCTCGTGAGATTAATCGGCAAACTGAGTTAAAACGGTTGAGAGGTTTAGATGCTGATATTTTAGCTGAATGTCGGCAGGTTGAATCGGTGTATGAGGAGTTATTATTAGTACCAGGTTAAACTTAAAGGAATGGTTGGGTGGGAATTGCCCACCTATTTGTAGAGACGTTGCATGCAACGTCTCTACAGAATAAAACGAATGCTTACGGGATAAACAAACAATGAGTTACAAAATAGAAACAGATAGTTTCCTGAATAATTTAGAGCGAGTTGCTAAAGTGCGATCGCAAGTCGCCACCAGTCTGGGTGAAATCGCCCAAACTATGGAACAAGGGGAAACCCTGGGCAAGGATATCTCTGGCGGTTTGGGGTTAGAACGGGATATTGAGGATTTAAGCCGAGCCAGTACAAATTTACAACAAGGTGTATTCAGATTACTGGTTTTGGGTGATATGAAACGGGGCAAAAGTACGTTTCTGAATGCCTTAATTGGCGAGAACTTATTACCCTCGGATGTGAATCCCTGTACCGCCTTATTAACCGTTTTGCGGTATGGGGCGGAGAAAAAAGTTACCGTTCATTTTAATAATGGGACACCACCAGAAGATATAGACTTTAAAGGTTTTAAGCGCCGCTACACGATTGACCCCGCCGAAGCCAAGCAACTGGAACAACAGAAGAAACAGGCGTTTCCTAATGTTGATTATGCTGTCGTGGACTATCCCTTACCGTTATTACAAAAAGGTATAGAAATCGTCGATAGCCCTGGACTTAATGATACCGAAGCCCGGAACGAGTTATCTCTGGGATATATCAATAATTGCCATGCGATTTTATTTGTACTGCGGGCAACTCAGCCTTGTACCTTGGCGGAACGCCGTTATTTAGAAAATTACATTAAGGATCGAGGATTATCGGTTTTCTTTTTAATTAATGCTTGGGATCAGATTCGCGAAAGTTTGATTGATCCGGATGATATCGAAGAATTAGAAGAATCGGAAGATAAAGTTCGGCGTGTATTTCGAGCAAACTTAGCCGATTACTGTCAAGTTGATGGGCATGATATTTATGATGAACGAGTGTTTGAGATTTCCGCGATTAAAGCGCTGCGGTTACGAGTGAAGCAGCCACAAGCCTCTCTGGAAGGAACCGGATTTCCAGAGTTTCTGGGCGCATTAAGTACATTTTTGACCAGCGAACGCGCCGTGGCTGAATTCCGCCAAGCCAGAACCTTGGCGCGTCAAGGGTATAGTCATCTGCGGGAAGCGATTGAACGGCGGATTCCGTTGCTGGAACAGGATGTTCAGGAGTTAAAAGAACGGATTAATTCGGTAGAACCTGAATTTAAGAAGCTGAATGATATCTGTCAGCAGTTCCAAGATGAAATTAAATCGGTACGGGATAGTAAGGCAAAAGCGGTAGCTGATTCCTTCCGCATGTATGTTTTAAACTTGGGGAATACGTTTGAAGCTGATTTCATGCAGTATCAGCCCGATTTGCGATTTATGGATTTTTTGAGTCGAGGGAGACGCGAAGCCTTTGAAGCTGGATTGCAACAGGCATTTGAGCGGTATATAAATGATAAATTATCTGCCTGGAGTTTAATTGCTGAAAAAGAGATGGATGGGGCGTTTTTGCAGTTATCGAAAAGTGCAGCAAGTTATGGCGCATCCTATACTAAAGTGACGGAGAAAATTACCGAAAAGTTAACCGGACAACGTATATCTCCGGTGATTGGTGCAACCCCAGAAGATAATGCTCCCGCTTGGGCAAAATGGGCAGCCGGACTCTTTTCCTTAGCAAGAGGAAATATTGCCGGGGTAGCCATGGCGGGGGCGGGGTTTGATTGGAAAAATATCGCCCTTAATTTTATTACGGTGATGGGTGTTGGGGCGATGATTACAGCAGTATCAGGGGTGGTTTTGGGACCCGTGGGATTGGCGTTATTGGGGTTAGGCGTTGGGGTTGTGCAAGCAGATCAAGCGCGGAAGGAGTTGGTGAAAGCGGCGAAGAAAGAGTTAGTCAAATATTTGCCTCAAGTCGCACGAGAACAATGGCAACCGATTCACGATGCGGTGAAAGAATGTTTTGATGTGTATGAGCAAGAAGTGACGGAACGGATGAATGATGATATTAATGCTCGCAAGTCAGAGTTGGATAATTTAATTGCACAAAAAGAGTCCCATGAGATTAATAATGGGGCAGAATTAGAGCGATTGAAGAAGTTAGAGGCAGATGTGTCATCGGAAGTGGAACGGATTGAGGCGGCGTATCAGACGTTGTTGGTAGAAGCGAGTTGAGTTTTGAGCGTGTAGGGGCGGGTTTTACCACTATCGTTTCTGACTTAACCCAGATGTAACTAAACCCGCCCTGATTTGATCCGTTTTATCCATCAACGACATCACGGGAGTTGGGCGAAGATATGGATAAAACATTTTGGACAAGTATGATCAGATAGCCCCCCAAATGCTTCGCCCCTACATAAACAAACAAATGACATAAACAAATGACGAATGACAAATAACCAATGACAACTATGAGAAATTTGCCCCCTTTTATTCCTTACCCCACTGCATGGCTAAGTGCCGTTCTTTTAATTCTGCTATTTCGGGGAATTTCGGTGATTATCCGGATTATCCTCTCAATCTTACAACTGGGTGATTCCCTGATGGTGATTGCCCCGAAGTGGCGATTTTTGTTATATTTTGTTACGTTACTCTCGCCAATTGTCATTATCGCGGTTACTCATCACTGGTTGCACATCGTTCTTGACCGATTCTTTCCCAATACGCGATCGCAACAGATGGCTGAAGTGACGGGAATTGTCCCCACACTGATGAGTTGGTGGGAAGGCTTCTATGGGTGGATGGCGATTACACTGGCATTTGTGGTGAGTCAAATGATTCAGATTATCTTCCTCCCTCAGATGGGTTCTTTGTATGATACGTTGGCGTGGTGGGATGAATTGAGGGATTTATTTACCTTACCCACCTTGTATCGGTTGGTGACGGTGGCGTATCTGTATCAGTTGGAGTATTTAGTGCGTCAGCATTTGATGGCAGTGGGAGCAAGTCAAGGGAATGAGTCGCAGCAGCCCTAAAGCGTTGGCTGGCTTAATCATAGTTAATTGTAGGGGCGGGTTTTACCGATAACGCTCCGGCTCAAACCACTAACTTAACTAAACCCGCCCCGATAAACCTGTGTCAGGGCGGGTTTAGTCACATTCGGGTGCAAC
>NZ_JBKHHI010000019.1:0-30015 GCF_046539235.1 Coleofasciculus sp. | reverse complement strand
TTCATCTCCCGGCTATGGAGCGCGGGAGTCTTCACCATTGCTCACAAGTTGATAAGTTCAAGTAGGAAGAACCAAGCTGTAGGGGCGGGTTTAAGTGCAAAATTAACAGAGAAACCAATAACTTTTCTACAAAACCCGCCCTCCCCAACCTCGCACTATGAGATTGGGACAAGACATTGTGCATTGGTGTCAACTTAAGCGCTAAAAGCTGGGGGAGTTGGGGATTGCTCTTTCTCCTGTAATAGCTTAGGGAGCAAGCTTCACGATTAGTTTGTGTCGAACGGCTCCTCCGCCTCTGCGCACCTCTGCCTTTTACCAAGGATTACCAACAATACTAAATGCTGACCAGTAATAGGGATGAGATAAGTCAGGATTACCAGGGTTAGCATCAGCAATTGGCAAAGTAATGGCTTGATCCGATAAGATTAATTGATTGTCTTCATACTTAACCTTTCCTTCAATCATTGCCATTTGCGCCCGTCGCCAAGCTTCCGCTTTAATCGGTGCATCATCCAGATTATTGTAAAACTCTGCCATCATTGGCAACGTTCCCCAATCTTCGATGTACCATAAACTAGCTAATACTGATTTAACTCCAGCTTTAGCCGCAAATCCAGCAAACCCAAGTTCGGCACTGGGATCACCTAAGGCAGTACGACAAGCACTCAATACCACTAATTCTACAGCCGGATTATGCCAGCCTAAACTACGCACTTGATCTAATCCTACTTTAGAGTCCCATAACTGAATATAGGAATTACTAGGTGCGCCCGGTTCAAATTCTGCATGGGTAGCCAGGTGAATGATGCCAAAGGGTTTGTCTTCTCGCTGTGCCTTGAGATTGTTAACTGTAAAATTCTCATTGAAAAAGGCTTGACCTCGCCACAATGTATTGGTCAGAATAGATACCTCAGCGGCGGCAGCCGGTAATTGCTCCAAAAGGGGATTCGTGGGAAAATCTGAGGCTCCCATTGCCAAAACGGGCATGGCTTTAATGCTGGCATAACGGGTATCTGTGAGGCTCACACTGGGCATCAAACTGACGCTATATCGCTGCACGATAAAGTCATCTCCATCATGCATAGCAGCTATGGGTAATGAGCGCAACCCTTCGTCGAGAATAAAGACTAAATTCTCAATTCCTGTTTCTTGTAAATCTGTTTCTAAGGGGGCTACCATCCATTGATACAGTTGTTGGGCGTCATCTAAATAGCCAAACCCACCATCAAGAATTTCTTGACGAAAGTTCTGTCCTGTATTCAGGACATCAGACTGTTTAGCCCCTGACACTCGCTTGGTAATAACATCCCGATCTGCTGTTACCAGCATCAGTTCTAATTCCATTTCTGAGTTAGTACTACTCGGTACAAAAACTCCATAAATTACAGCAGGCTTGACCCCAGTTGCCACCTCAATGCTACGCAAGCGATTGCGAATTTCATCTAAGGTGAGGATTTTTTCCGCCTCCATTCCCAGTTGTTTCTCAAATGCCTGGGTAAAGTAGCGCTCTATTTTGTAAACATCAGCATTGATAATCGGCTCTTGATCTAAGGCATTAGGAGTAGGAGGGCGCTCTAAAGGTTTCTTGAACTCTATTAGAGGACTATTGAAATCATTCGGATTATTCGGATTATTCGGATTAGTTGGATTAGTTGGATTAGTTGCAGGATCAGTTGTAATAATCCGGATATTGCCGAGAGTATGACTTCCTGGAAATGACTGAACAGGTGCAATCGTAAACTCTCCACTGGTAATGGCTTGTGCCGTACCATTCTCGCTTCCATCACCCACCACAAACGGCACGTTTCTTGCGCCACCATCATGACGAATTGTAATATCGCCACCACCGTTACCACCTGCAGTAGAAATACTAGCTTCTATGCCATTTTGATCGGTAAAGCTTCCTGTTGCTTGAAAGAATTGTTGCGTCGTGATGTCAACATCACCGCCTTGACCATTGCTGCCGCCTTGAGCATTAATAGAATTGACGGTAATATCTTCCAAAGGATCGAGGAAAACGTTGCCGCCATCGCCTTCAGTGCCGCTAGAATTGATGGCTTCAGTGGTAATCCTGATCTTCGCATTTACGGTAATATCGCCACCCGTGGCTGCAGAAGAATTCAAGTCACCCGTATTAATTTCTTCGGCTTGACTGGTGAGATTAATTGTGCCACCAGATGTTGTAATATTCTCTGTGGTTAAGTCACTATTGGCAGTCACATCTACATTACCACCACCAGACTCTAAGTCACCACTCGTGTCAATTTTGCCAGATTGACTGGTGAGATTAATTGTGCCGCCAGATGTTGTAATATTCTCTGTGGTTAAGTCACTATTGGCAGTCACATCTACATTACCACCACCAGACTCTAAGTCACCACTCGTGTCAATTTTGCCAGATTGACTGGTGAGATTAATTGTGCCGCCAGATGTTGCAATATTCTCTGTGGTTAAGTCACTATTAGCCGTCACATCTACATTACCACCACCAGACTCTAAATCACCCGTTGTGACCTTTTCTGCTTCACTGGTGAGATTAATTGTTCCACCAGACGTTGTAATAGTTTCTACAGTGATATTGTTCGTTGCTCTTAATTCTACATTGCCTTCAGTTGCGGTAATATTCCCGACTATCAAGCCATCACTGGTGTTGAGTTCTAAATCTCCATTGAATAGTTGTAAATCACTCAAATTAACTATGCCAGTTCCTGATTGATGCGTAAAGCTAGTGGCTGCGATCGCGTCTTTGGCGGTCACATTTCCGGCACTAACAATAGTCAGGTTGTCCAGGCTTGTACCACTACCAACTTGCCCCTCAAAACTCACATTACCAGTTCCCGCCGTAAGCGTGAGATTTTGCGTTCCATCGAGACGATTATTAAACCGAATATCCCCCGTTCCAGCACCTGTAGACAAGAACGTTTCACCCGTCAAAATGAACGCCGGATCAATCTCAATCGTTCCACCCTGACTGTTGAAACGAATTTCACCAGCATTAGTAGAAACATTCCCCCCATCCTGAATTTCTATGTCGCCCCCTTGACTAGCGAAATTGATCTCACCAGCATTAGTAGAAACATTCCCCCCATCCTGAATTTCTATGTCGCCCCCTTGACTAGCGAAATTAATCTCTCCGTTAGTCGTCTCCACATTTCCACTGGCAAGAATATTACCGCCCGTGGTTGTAATATCAACATTTCCACCAACGTTAATCGTGTTTTCAATATTGACGTTTCCACCTGTGGGATTATTATGTTCTACAAACAGATCTCCTGTCTGAGTAATAATCTCGCCGAGAACATTAATATCTCCCCTTTCTTCTCCTGGATCGAGTTGAAGATATATATCACCACTTCCCGAACTCAACGTAGCATCAGAGGCTATTTCTATAAAAGCATCACCCGGATCGCGAAATGCCTGGATAGCCTCGCTATCATTGGCAATTAAGGTTAAATTTCCATCATCGGTGATGATATCTTTATTGATAACAATCCTTCGACCCGCTCTTAATTTCAGAGATCCTCCAGTTCCGTTTTGATTGTCAGTGATAATTGACTCATTTACAGTAATGTCATTGTTTGCCTGAAACTCAATCTCGGTTCCCGTGTTAGTA
Source organism: Coleofasciculus sp. (assembly GCF_046539235.1). Classification (GTDB taxonomy): domain Bacteria; phylum Cyanobacteriota; class Cyanobacteriia; order Cyanobacteriales; family Coleofasciculaceae; genus Coleofasciculus. Next base: position 26,402 of record NZ_JBKHHI010000019.1, on the reverse strand, counting down.
ATATTGGTAATAGTAGCGACATCAATCGTCACAGATTGGTCGGGATTATCGCCAAACTCGAAGCTTGAGCCAAACAAATAAATATCCCCTGCATTGTTCATCTCTCCTGGCGCTCCCACCACCACGTTTCTCCCTACCCCAGCAACCGCATTACCAAAATTGCTGGGTGAATCCGAGGGCTTGGGAAAGGTTTGCCATAAACGTCCCGTGTTAGAATCTTGCCGGGGTTCATACAAATAGACAGCATCTTCTCCGGGAGCGCTAACAACAACGTTAAACCCTAGCGCAGACTCCGCCGATTCTACTGCTGCTACTGAAGTACCAAATCGACCGTTATCAGCATTGGGACTAGAAAAAGTGTTTTGCAACTCGCCATCCTGATTAAACCAATAGGCAGCACCTTGAACTCCTTGTCCAAGATTATCACTAGGAGCGCCCACCAGTATTTGTGACCCCATCGCGGCGACTGAATGACCAAACCGTCCGCTATCTGTCGGATTGGGGCTGCTCAAATATTGCTTTGGGTTCGGGTCACTATTACTAAATAGATAAGCCGCACCTGCCGTTCTTGTTTGATTCCCTACCTCGACATTTTCTCCCGGCGCTCCTACCAGCACATCGGATTCCACTCCAGCTACCGAATAGCCAAATTGACCATCAGCTTTAGGATGAGAACTGAAAAACTCTGTTAGTGGGCTATTACTACTGTCATCGAATAAATAAGCAGCACCTGCATCTATTATTGTTGTTGTTGGGTTTATTTCGGTGTGATCATATCCTGGAGATCCGACCAGAATATTTGATCCGACAGCAGCAACAGAGTAGCCAAAGCCTAATTTAGTATTACCCTGAGGCGTTGAGGAATTTGGGTTTGTGTAAGATTGTATGAGTCCATCACGATCAAATAAATAAGCCCTTCCTTTTTCTCCGTCCTCTCCTGGCGCACCAACAATAATTTTGTCGGATTCCATCCCAGCTACAGCAAAACCGAATTGACCATTTGTTGTTGAATTGGGACTCAAGAATTGTTTTATCCCTTCTCCAGTAGTCCCATCAAACAAATAAGCAATACCTACGTCGTTCTGCCCGCCTTCGTCGTATCCCGGATCACCTACAAGTACGTCTGAACCTAGCGCTGCAACTGAATAACCAAATTGATTTCCTGGTGATGAAGGATCAGGATTAAAGCGTATCGCTAATGGAGAATTAGCATCTCCAATTGTGATATTTTTAGGATCAAGCAGTAATGTACCCGGTTGACCATTCAATGCTCCCGCATCAGCGTGACCAGTAAAAATCAGCAATTCTTTGCCAGAAACTTCAATAAATCCCCCATCTCCTACTTCCGTTCCACCACGGGCGCTAATAGTTCCATAAAAGCCCGTCACCCCATCTGCCCAAACAAACACCTCACCGCCTTTCCCCTGTACTCCAGCATCAGCCGTAATCAGCGAGTTTTCACTGATTAGGGTTTGAGACGCATTAAACGTACCTTGACCCTGATAGTCACCGCCGAGTCGTATTGTTCCGCCGCCATACATCCCAGAGGCGTTAATTGTGGCATCAAATATACCCACTTTGTTTCCCCACACATTCACCGACTGGGAATCGACAGTGGGAGACTCATGAGACACATCCAGAGTACCAGACGCGATCGCAACCCCGGCTTCTGCGGGTACAGTAATACCAGACTCCTGAAGCTGTACTTGACCTGTCTCCGTAACGGTTAATCCCGTCTCTACGCTGTCCTCTGTACCCGTCAGCAGCGTTGGTAAATCCAAGGGATCAATTGCCTCTATCTCCCCATTCTCATTCGTAGATGGTACAATTTCTAAACTTAATAATTGTCCTGGTTGACTGATCCGCACCCGATTGGATTCCGGTACAGCCGCCATTGTAATTGTGCCGCCCGGTGCAGTCAGTTGCCCGGTATTAATCGTATTTCCTGCTAGTAAGGTTAAATTATGTCCTTCTGATACGGCTAGATTGCCAGCATTAATTAGGGTTGCGGGTTGAGCTAAATCAAAGGCAAACTGATTGGGATCACCGATTAACGTCTGATAGTTATTTTCACTAAAGACATTGAACCACTGATCTCCGGCAAAACCAATTCCTGTAGCGGTTGTAGCTGTAAACGACGCGGGAACATTTAAACTGGCATTCGCCCCAAATACAATCCCCGCCGGATTGATTAAAAATAAATTCGAGTTTCCCCCGGTAACTTGAATCAAACCATTAATAATTGAAGCTTCCCCACCAACCACCCGCCCCAAGATATTGCGAATTTCAGGATTAGAAATAAAATTGGCAATTTCACCAGCGGAAAGACCAAAGTCTTGGAAACTGTGAAAGAGATTTGCCCCATCTCCGGACACTGTGCCATCGCCGATGTTAAATTGGTTACCATCTTGCTCAACCGTTGTCCCTACCGGATCACCAGCCCCGGTAACGGACTGAGCTACGATTAGACTTGTGGGGTTGATCGGTGTGGCTTTTTTAGTTAAAATATGCTCTTTAGCAAAAGTATTAGGTGGGTATGGCTGAGTAACTAAGGTGTTTGTCAATAGAGAGCTAGGATTAAACTGAGGCACAATCGGTACGTCTGTTTTATCCACCTTGAGACGGATTGAAGTTGCCTCAGTTGGCTGTATACTGGTGACACCCAAAATGGGTAAAGTAGCCAACAGCAGTATTGCTCCTTTCATTGCAAAATTAATCATAGGGGCTACAAAACTCCGTGGAATAAGTTGAACTGATGTATAGGACTTTACGGACAGGATTCCACTCAACCCTAAATAAGGTAAGTCCTAACTAGAAGCTGCACCGAATCCCAATACGATTATTCAGCTATCATGAAATACGTTGAATTTTAAAGAGGCACCAAAACTATTGCGGTTGAATTATCGTCGAAAGTATCTGAATAATCAATCTGGACGATATCACTCCCCTTTCCAGGTTAAGCTATCTGTTATTGGTTTCAGCTATGGTGAACCTAGGTATAAGTTCAATACATACCTATCAAAGAAATTCACAAGCCAGAATTCCTTTGCCGCAATGACTCAATTATGGTTAGCCACCAACCTATATTCTCCAATGACAACAAAATACTAAAGCCTATACTAAACCCTTGGACAAGAAAGCCGCAGTATTTAGTGATACACCACCTAGTACTTGAGAAAATATCCAATCTACTTCTTTATAGCACACTGTTTTAAGGGTCAAGCGGCTATTGAATTAAAATTAGGGGCGATAAGCTGTTTCTGGTAAAGGAGAACAGCCAAAGTGCAAAAATGAGGGACTGATCGAACGCGGATAGTGTAGCGGGGTCTTACAGGCTCGAATCAAGTCGCTGATATCTCGTGTTTAACGTGGAATTAGGAACATCCACTAGATATAGCGGTTTTTGGCAACGGTGGAAGACAAGCAACCTTAGTTAGAGGACAGGGTGATTGATAATTCTCAATTGAGAACCACTATGCCAATATGGGGATCACTCAGCCAAAGCACTACAGCATTCAGTAATGGGTTTGGATGCGATCGCGTCGAGTTCAATATCCTCTAACAAGTTAATCCAATCCATCGCCAGGGCGTAATTGGCTGTCTGAGTACGGCGAAGATTGCCGATCAGGGTGAGAGAGTCAAACCAAATCCCATGTCGGGCTAAGATAACGGCGCGATCGCGTGGGGTCAACGCCCGATTCAATCCTTGTTGGAGTTCAGCCGTTAAAGGAACACGTTGGATGGAACCTCTAACTCGGACTCGTCGGGGATCAGTGCGAACAATCGCGGCTTGGGGATCTTCACAGTAAACGGTAAAAATCCAGTTGTAGTATTGGTTTTCCTTTAGCGCGGGTATAGTTGGCGGTAAAGAGATACTAATTACACCGGGTAGGGCGTTCGTCACAGGATAGGTGGTTTCGTACAGTTTCTGTCCCTGCTCACTCCAGAGGGCAAATTTCATCGAGTGGAATATATTCGCGCCATCAGGAATATAGAACCAGAAGGTGGGATGTTCCTCTACCGTTAATCCCACATTGGTATCAGGAATCAGGGCGAACAGAGATTCTCCCGATTGACTTCCCCCACAGAGACTACGACTCGCGCCACCTGTGCGATTACCGGAACGGGGGCTTCCCCGACCCGATAGATCCAGATTAAACTCAAGCATATCTTGCAGCGAGGGAGTATTACTCGCTGAGTTGGTTGGTTGAGAGTAAGTCGGAATCGGACCGACCAGACAACCAACCATGACTGATGCGATCGCCACAACCCGTTTAATGGGTGGAGGCGATATAGGTATCCTACTCATGACTTAGTAAAGTCTATAGATTTAGACATTTACTAGTACAAGTGGCAGTGTCTTAATCCGGATTTACCATAGAAAAACAGGTAATTATAGTGGTTTGGGGACTAGACATGAACTCAAGTTGCCAACTTGCTGATTTTTATAATGATTTCGAGATTGGCAATTTACCGCTTTTCACCGCTTTTCTGGCTTTTGGGTTATTTTTGCCAACCTGATCGAGAGCTTACAGGCTTTTTGTAGCTGTAGCGACTCATCGCGCCTGCAAGCCTAACAAGCCTTAACCCAACTCGGCTTAAGGCTTAATCGATAATCGATTAGAGATACTTTTCTAGAGTGTTTGCTAGCGTCGTTTTCGGAACTGCGCCCACAACCATATCGACTCGCTGCCCTCCTTTAAAAATCATTAAGGTCGGAATGCTGCGAATCCCATACTGACTGGCTACATTAGGATTTTCGTCAGTGTTGAGCTTCACAACCTTGATCTGACCTTCGTACTGTTGTGCGATTTCATCTACCACAGGTGCGACCATCCGACAAGGACCACACCAAGGTGCCCAAAAATCTACTAAAACGGGAACGTCACTATCTAGGACGTCTTCCTTAAAACTGGCGTCTGTAACTGCTACGGCTGTTGACATGCCTGGAAATCCTTGCGTGTACTATTTTCTATGTGTCTTGGGATATTTTACCACAGAGAAAACTGAGCGTTCCCCTGCAAAAAAAGTATATATTTAGACATAAATCGTCACATTTAATCGATTAAGATGTTAAACTATCGCGACATTGGAGCTTAACAAGGAAAAAGGAACCGCCCGAACGTAGTCCGGGCGGAGTGTGGTGTGAGGAGTGAACGGAAACATGCGTCTCCGCTTTCTCTATGTTAACTTACATCAGTGGGGTTTGGGGCAGTTTGTCAACCCCAAAAATTTTATTTACCCATCCCCAACTGCTGCGCTTTCTGGTAAACTTTCCCTTCTGTCAGCAAGGATGGCGCAATCACCACCTCCACTTGCTGCATTTCTTTCAAGTTCTTAGCGCCCAAGGTTCCCATACTGGTTTTCAGCGCACCTAAAAGATTGTGAGTACCGTCATCTAGTTGTGCAGGTCCAATCAGAATTTCTTGTAACGTTCCCGTACTCCCCACCTGGATGCGCGTTCCTCGGGGCAGAACTGGGCTAGGGGTTGCCATTCCCCAGTGAAAGCCGCGTCCGGGGGCTTCTTTGGCACGAGCCAGAGGAGAACCAATCATCACCGCATCTGCGCCACAAGCGATACATTTACAGATATCTCCCCCGGTAATTAACCCACCATCAGCAATAACTGGCACATAGTTACCCGTCTCTTGATGATAATCATCACGGGCAGCCGCACAATCAGCCACCGCCGTCGCCTGGGGGACTCCCACACCCAGAACGCCTCGCGAGGTACAAGCGGCACCAGGACCAATTCCCACTAAAACAGCCGCGGCACCTGCTTTCATTAAGTTCAGGGCAACTTCGTAGGTGACACAATTGCCCAAAACCACGGGCATTGGCATATCCTGACAGAACTGGGCTAAATCTAGGGGGGTGACTGACTCGGGTGACAGGTGAGCCGTGGACACCACAGTGGCTTGTATGAAGAATAAATCAGCACCCGTTGAGGCGACAATTTCACCGTATTTCATCGCACCGGCTGGCGTCGCACTCACCGCCGCAATTCCACCTTGGTCTTTAATTTCCTGAATTCGCTGGCTGATTAATTCCGGTTTAATCGGTTCGGCATACAACTCCTGCATCAGATTAACGAATTCTGACTTACCCACAGAGGTAATTCGCTCTAATATCGGAGCAGGGTCAGCATAACGGGTTTGAATGCCTTCCAGGTTAAGCACCCCTAGCGCTCCCATCTCAGATAGGATAACTGCCATTCGCACATCGATCACGCCGTCCATCGCACTGGCAATGATCGGAATTTCTCGTTCGATGCTCCCCAAACGCCAACGGGTGTCTGCCAAATTAGGGTCTAGCGTCCGTTGTCCGGGGACTAGTGCGATTTCATCGATGCCGTAGGCTCTGCGACCTGTCTTACCTCGCCCAATTTGAATATCCACGCTTCTCTACTCGTTCCCAAGACTATTTAAGCTAGGGTATCAAATTTTGTTCTTTGTCATTCGTCATTTGTCATTTGTTAGGGAACAGGGAAGGTAGAGTTTTGAATTAACCTCCTCATCTCTCCCATCTCCCCCAGCTCCCTCTGCTCCCTCTGCTCCCTCTGCTCCCCCTGCACCTTTGCCTCAATTCAATTATGACGGGTTCTGGGGTCTTCGCGATCGCGATCGCTCTTTGACCCAGATGTGCGATGCGGTGGTGCAGAACCCTGATCACTCTTAACCTGAGATGGTTCGACAAGTTTCGCGGCTGCGGAAGACGGTTGTCGTTGTCCGGGAGATTTGGATGGGGGAGGTGGTGGCGGGGTTTGCCGCTTGACTAAGGCTGGAGTCTCGGATTCGGCTGAAGACTCTGGCGGCGTCTGGTTACCATTTTCTCCAGTTTGGCTGGGATTATTTCGCACCAACTGACTCACTTGACCAATTAACGTTCCTAGCTTCCCTTCATCCAGAAGCGTGTTGATTAAGGATAAGCCACTGGTCGAGAGTAAGAGTTTGTTAATATCACCCATGCCATTCCCATGACCATTACCATTACTGCCATTCATACCGGGGAACGCAAAAATTCGGGTATCGCCTAAAATTCCCGGTTGTGGCGCTAAGGCTTTAGCAATTTCTGGGAGTTTATCTACCAAATCGGGCCAAATTGTGGTCAGCACTTGGGCGCTTAACTTGGAGTCACTCAACGTATTCTCGGCTTCAATGATTGCTCGTTTTCCTTCAGCTTCAGCCAGGGCTTTATCCCGATTCGCTTGGGCTAAGGTGCGAATGGATTCGGCTTCTAATTCTGCCGCTTGACGGGCAATTTCCGCTTGACGACGACGACGGAATACATCGATTTCTACGACGTTTTGGTCGGCAATCCGTCGTTTTTCTGCTTCTTGTTCGGCTGAAATTAGGGATAAGCGTTTTTCCCGTTCTGCTTTTTCAATCTCTGTCGCCGTAACCACACCGGATTCCGCTTGAGCGCGTTCGGCTTCAGCGGCAAAGCGTTCCCGTTCTTTATTGGCGATCGCAATAGCCGCTTCCTGTTTCGCCACTTTCGACAAACGTTCGGCTTCAGCCACCCGAACTTGGGCTTCTAAACGGGAGGAATCAACGGTTTGTTCACGGGTAATTTCGGCGATTTCGGCTTCCTGTTTTTGGGTGGTTTGGGCGACTTTTAGCTGTTTATTCCGTTCCTCTAGGGCAATATCGGCTTGAATTTGGTTTTCTTGAACTGAGAGTTTGCGGCGAATTTCTTCTTCTTCAACGGACTTATCTTGTAAAATCTTTGTCCGTTGTATGGTGGCGGCTTCTCGGTCTTTGGCTTCTTGAATTTCTCGTTGTCGCTGGGATTTTAGGGATTCAACCTCCAGTTGTTGTCCCAGAGAGGCGTCTTCTTTTTCTCTGGCGATTCGCAGGGATTGCTTTTCGGCATCAAGTTCCTGCTGTTCAATTCTCACCTGGGTACTCAGTTCAACTTCCCGTTTTTGTTGGATGGAGCGTTGAATGGTTTCGGTTCGTAGGCGTACCCCTTGGGCATCGAAGAAGTTATTGGTATCGTATGTATCGCTTTCTTCTATCTCAGAAATGGCGATATTATTTAGGGTTAAACCTACTTTTTTTAGGTCAGGCTGGATCAGATTTAAGACTTCATCCGCAAAGCCTAATTTATCGGAATCAATTTCCGCTAAACTCTTCTTCTTCGCCGAGGCTCGAATCGCATCATCTGCTCGTTTTTCTAGGGCTTCTTTAATATCTTCAGTCGAAACCCGTCCTTGTTTCGAGAGTCGGGCAGCAGCGGTTAACACGTCATCTTTATCGGCATTAATACAGACATAAAATGTTGCCCGCATATTTGCCCGCAGATAGTCTTGAGTGCGAACGGCTAGATTTCCGGTGCGTTCCACATCAATAGAAATTTCCCGTAAGGGAACACGAGTCAGTTCATGGAAACCGGGCCACACCGCACAACCGCCATACAAAATGACTTTTTTCTGTTTGACAAAAAAGCCACCCGTTCTGACAAATGCTTCGTTATTGGGGGTGATTTTGTAAACCAGTTTGTACGCCCATAAGGTGGCGATGAGGGCTAAAACTATTGCCCCAATCACACCGGGGAACAGGAGGATACCACTGGGTAACTGTGCCAGAGTAGATGATACTGGAACAGGCTGGGAGGTTGAGGTCGTCGATGATTGTGACATGGTAGTTTGCGCTCTAAATTTATATGTTGTATTGAAGCCTGAAATTTATACACATTTAGAGGTTGTGTAAGAAGAATCACAGTTTGCCCAAACGGAATCGGGACGGTTGTGTATGCAGCCGTTACTGTGAATCCTTTTGGGATGAATTAGACAACCACTGTTGTTGATCAGAACTATCTTTAGTAATCACCCGATAGCTTTCCGGTTGTCGGTCAATGACTAAGACGTGATTGCCCCGATTGGGAATAACTTTCGCCCATTTCGGTAGGGTGGCATTAATCGTCACCAGATTACCACTGGGATCAATCACATCCACTTGACCGATTTTGCCTTGACTTTCCAGGGGAATTGAACTAGAACTGACGCTACCCTGACAACCAATTAAGCGATCGCCACTGGCATCTTCACCAAATGTGGCAAAAATTTTGCCCAAGGGTCGAGAAATTAAGCCACCACTGAATAAACTCAGTAGCAGGGATGCGCCAGCGACGACACCGCCCCATAAACCAGTGGGAATCGTACCGGTGAGATTTCCGATCGCCACATTAATCATCCAGCCGAAAACTCCTACCAGACAACAGTCGGTGGCAAGTAGCAAAATTAGGGGAACTTTACCTACACCGAGAAAACTGAACATTGATCCCATGGCAAAATCGCCATCGGCATCCACATCAGCATCCCCATCGGCATCGATATCAAAATCATCATCCCCGCCACCGGAGACAATAACAACGAGAAATAGGAGGACTCCCATCCCCAGGAAAATCCAGTAGGGCAGGTTAAGCAGGTTGAATAGCATGGATAGAGGTGTAGCGGGACGCTCTATTAACGGATATTCTCAGACTAGCGAGGAATGGACAAAATGGCTTAACCCCGCTAAGATACTTAACGTTTTGCTCGCCGAAAAGAATTCCTGGCGAAAGAGACACATAAGGATGAGATAGGCTATAATCCTTTATTGTAGAGACGCGCCATGGCGCGTCTCTTATGCGGCGGCATAGCCAAGCGGTAAGGCAGGGGCCTGCAAAGCCTTTATCCCCAGTTCGAATCTGGGTGCCGCCTTTTAGACAAGTGAGATTTCTGTTTTGTTTGTGCCTTTTTGTTTGTGCCTCAACCCGGGCGGGTTGAGTTCAATTATCGGTTTGGGGCAGGTATCAACGGACTGTAGGGGCGACCCGCTTGCACCAATGAACAATTCCAGTCCATTTAATTTGATCGGGTCGCCCTCTTCTGATCGGGTTGCCTTCTTCTGAACGCCTTCACACACCCTTTGTGATCGAGAGAGAAAACCCAAGCGTGAGAGATCGCTAGGGCAACTATGAAGGGACAAAGAGTGACATCTCCTAGTATATCAATTGTCTCAACGGTTGCGATCGCACTTGCCTCCAAACCCTATCGTAGGGGCATGGCAATGCCGTGCCAATGGGTTTATCGTAACCCCATCCCTTGCAACTCTTGACGTAACCGTTGGGCTTCCTGGGGATTGGTGGCTTGATGAAGTGCGATCGCGCTCTCAAATGCTGCTAAACTTTCGGATACTCGTCCCAGCTTAAGTAACACAACCCCTAAGTTTTGGTAAGCGTCGGCATAGTCAGGATTCAGTTGAATCGCTTTTTGATAAGCGGTTATCGCAGCTTCCCACTCTCCCAAGGCTTTTAAGGTCATCCCCAGGTGATTGTATCCCACGGCAAAACTCGGATCAATTTTCACCGTGGTTTGATACGCCCGTTTCGCTGTGGTTAAATCGCCCACGCGGAATAACAGATTACCTAAATTATTATAGGCTCCCAGTTTAAGTTGGGGGAGAATCGGTTGCTTAATCGCGTCTTGATAGTGATCTGCCGCTAGTTGGAATTGATTCTGTTTCCTGTAAGCATTGCCTAAATGATAATGTAATTCAAATAATACCGCAGCGTCTACCTGTGAATCTGTGAATCCACGTTTAAGCAGGGTAATCCCCTCCTCCACTTGACCCGTATTCACATAAAGCGCCCCTAATTTACTACACAAGTATGGATCATTCGGATGATCGGCAAGAAATCCTTCCATGGCATTCTTGGCGCGAGTGTATTTATCCAACGCCGCGATCGCACCGGGTTGATAGCCATAGTGTAAAATACCCACCGTAGACAGGGAAATCACCTGCCAATCCGGTTCTCGCTGCAACAAGTGACTAACACTATCATCCACCAGAGAATGGTAGGGGCGAGAAAAATAGATATCGGGATGATGGCGAAATAAACGAGATACCAGGGAATAGGGTGATTGAGTTGCACCCACTTCTTGACGGATCAGATTAATCACCAAGTTGCGATCGTTTTTTATCGCCTGTTGGATTTCTGGTATGATTTCCGGCGTTAACACCTCATCCGCATCCAGCACCAACACCCACTTCCCGCGCACATATTGCAGCGCCTGGTTGCGGGCGGCGGAAAAGTCATTGCACCATTGAAAATGATAGACTTTTGCCCCATAATCCGTAGCGATATCAACCGTGCGATCGCTTGATCCGGTATCTAGGATAACCATTTCATCGACAACTGGCTGCACAGTCTCCAAGACTTGAGGTAAACTGGCTTCCTCGTTTTTCACAATCATGCATAGACTGAGATCCATCCTTAATTCCCTCTTTGGTGACAGTCGGACATGGAACAATAAGATCAGTTGATTTGCTATTCATACTAGAAAACAATGCCAAAACCGACACAAGCCCACATGTCTCGCACAATCTCTAAGAGTCAACCTAGTGGTGCGAAGGATATGACTAAGCGCCAGATGGAATATTATATGGGAGCGAAGCTGATTGAGGTTGGGATTAATCCGAAATCGGCGATTTATCGTTGGTCAGTGGAAGATAAAGGAAGTCGTGAAGTCTGGACGTATAGCGCCTACTGGAGTGATTCTAAAGAGGAATTATTACAGAAGGAACAGGAATCCTAGTGCAAGGATTCGTAGAGACGTTCCGGTGGAACGTCTCCAGATAGTGGGTTTGCCCTTCTGTTTTGATGGCGCTAAAGCGCAACTACAAACAAACATTCAACTTAGTTGGGCGACTATCTGGTTTTGTAAGACGGTTTGTTCGGTGAGTAAATCGTCTACGGTTAATCGTAATGCGCGATCGCGATCGACTGAAAACTTGAGTTTGATCCGATCGCGTCCCGGATTTCCTGGTGGTGTAAGCTGGGCAATGGTTCTAGCACCGTCGCGATCATTTAAGGGTTGCACTGAGGTTTTCCCGCCACCGAGTTGGCGTGTGACTAAGCGATCGCCTTCAAAGTATACTTCTGTCGCCCCTGTTTCTGCGCCTAATTCACCGACAATTAATTCAATGCTGGGTTGATTCTCTATTGACGCCCCTAATACTAATTCCACCGGATTATTCATCGGATAGGGTTGTCCGGCTTTAATAATGGGATGCCAATTGTGACAGTTATTCCGTCGATCCCAATAGCGAATCCCATAACTGTGGTAGAGGAAATCTTGGACTTCAATCCCTTGGGCTAATTGTAATGCGCCTTGGGCGATTGCTTCAAAGGGTTTTCGGGAACGAATCGTTTCGGCGTTGAAGTATTGCTTCACCCACTCTTGGACAGCGGGGATTTTTACGGTTCCGCCCACTAATAATACAGCATCAATATCTGCGACTTCGATACCACTGCGCCGTGCTTGTTGCAGGAGTTGGGTCATTCTCTGATTCAGGTTATCAAAGAATTGGTGCTCCCTTAAAATGCTTTCAAAGGTTTGCCGATCCAGATTCAGTTCATAACTCTCTAGGGTTTCATCATTAAAGTAAACTTCCGTGGCGGTGGATTCTGTAGATAGCTTAATTTTCAAGCGTTCCGCCAATCGCGTGGTTAGCGGCGATCGCGAAATTCCCTGGGTTTGGACAAAATAATCCACTAGCCAGTTATCAATATCTGAACCGCCTAAATTCTGACCTGCTTTGGCGAGTACCCGCGCTATTTTGGGCTTTTGTCCCGAACGTTCACCCAAGACTTTCTCCCCCCATTTGAGGATAAAACCTAGGGGCTTTGTTCCGGTTTGTACCTCTTGATTTAACTGTACCAAGGATAAATCCAAAGTCCCCCCGCCAAAATCCACCACGAGGAGGGTTTCACCTTCTGCCACACCATACCCCAAAGCGGCGGCGGTTGGTTCATCCAGTATCCGCAGTTGTTCTACGGGTAAGGATTGGCAAACCTCTGTTAGCCAGTGGCGATAAGCTTCAAAGCTATCGACGGGTACGGTAAGAATTAAGGATTCAATCCTGTCTGTGGGAGAAGGGGAGAGTTTGGCGATAATTTGGCTGAGGAACCATTGTCCAATTTGTTCAAAACTGATGGTTTGTTCATCCAATTCCGGCAAAAATCCCTGAATCTGGGAACCTATCCCCCGTTTGAAGCTGGAGAAAAAGCGGGGATCGGTGGTAAGATCTAAGCCGCGATCGCGGACTGTTTGACCGACGATCACCTGACCTGGCTGGGCATCCTCAACATAGACCAAACTGGGAATCAGGGGTGGATTTTGGGCAAGTTGTAACGATAAACCGGGTAGGTTGACGGTTTCCGCTTCGCCCGTGGCGGCGTTCCATCGCGTGATAACTGTATTGCTTGTGCCAAAATCAATTGCGTAGTTCGTCATTTGTCTTTAGACAGGGAACAGGGAATTGGGAATAGGGAACAGGAATTTATCATTTTCATTTTACAATAGGAATCTCCACAATAAACTCTGTTCCTTGATCTGGACTCGATATACACTGAAGTTGACCTTGATGTTTCTCGACAATAATTTCATGGCTAATTGATAAGCCTAATCCGGTGCCGCGTCCTACTGGTTTTGTGGTAAAGAATGGATCAAAGATTTGGGTCATAATATCGGCATTAATTCCGGCACCATTATCTGCAATCCGAATAACGAGAAAGTCTGATGATTGTTGTTTATGACCATTATCATCTGCAATCTGACTCTTTTGAACCATTTCGGTGTGAATTTTAATCACACGGGGAGCCGGTTGATTTTCCAATGCATCAATCCCATTACTCAGCAAGTTCATAAATACCTGATTTAACTGACTGGCGTAGCAGGTAATTGCTGGGAGTTTACCGTATTCCTTAATCACTTCAATTTGGGGGCGATTGCCTGATGCCTTGAGGCGATGCTGTAAAATAATCAAGGTATTATCTATACTTTCATGAATATCAATTGCTTTTCGCTCTGATTCATGATGCCGGGAAAAAATGCGTAAGGATTGAACAATTTGGTGAATGCGTTCTGCACCAATCTCCATCGACTTGATCACATTTTGCCAGTCCTCACTGACGAACTCCCAGTCAATTTCATCAATAATCTGTTGAATGGCTTCTGGGGGATGGGGATAAGTTTTGCTATAAGCATTAATTAAGCGACTGAGATCGATAAAATAATTTTTAGCATACATGAGATTCCCGCCAATAAAGTTGACAGGATTATTGATTTCGTGAGCCACACCTGCCACCATTTGCCCTAAGCTGGACATTTTCTCATTATGAATCAGTTGAGTTTGAGCGCGTTTGAGTTCAGCTAATGCTGTCTCCAGTTGTATCGATTTTTCCTGTTCTCGCTGAATCGATTGATGCAAGGCTTCCTCGGCTTGTTTACGTTGGCATATATCTTTGAGTGAACCCACCATCCGCTGGGGTTTCCCTTCCTCATCCCACAAGGCTTGTCCGCGACATAACACCCATTTATAGTCACCAGTTTGGCATTGTAAGCGATATTCAATTTCATAATAAGGGATTTTTCGCTCCAAGTATTTTTGGGTTATTTCTACAATTTGCTCAACATCATCGGGATGGATACGACTAATCCATTCATCGAAACGATGTACAATTTTACAGGTGTCATCGTGGCAATTTTGATTACCAACAATTTCCTGAAACCGCTCAGAGGTAAAAATTTCACCACTCGGCAAATTCCAATCCCAAATTCCATCATTATTGCCTTTTAAAACTAACTGCCAGCGTTCTTCACTTTGGCGTAAATCTTCTTCAATTCGTTTGCGTTCTGTAATATCTTTACCGACTGTGATTACACAGCGTTCCCCTTTCAAATCAATAAACTCAGCCGATAATAATAAGGTGATCATCTCACCGGATTTAGTCTGCCATTCCGTTTCCCAGTTACCCAGTGATCCTTGTTGATGTAAAAGCTGTTCAAACTGAACCATGTTTTCAGAATTGACTACCAAGTTTAGATCAAAAATAGTCTGACCAATGACAGCTTTTCTCTCATATCCCAATAGCTTAAGAAAGCTTTGATTCACATCGATATAGTGTCCGTCTGGACAAGTGCTAATCGCAATCGGATCAGGGCTACAACTAAAAGCTTTGGCAAATTTTTCTTCTGAGATTTTGCGGGCAGCTTCGGCACGTTGGCGTTCTTGGGCTTCTAGGAGTAATGAGGTGAGATCAGCGATAGAACGGGCAAAGTTTTGCTCTTCTGGCGTCCAATGTCGGCAAGTTTCTATCTGTTCAACACATAACACGCCCACGGTTTCCCCCCCCAATCGTAAAGGAGTGTCTAGAATTGATCTTATGTTTAATTCCTGTAAGTAAGACTCCAGCAATTCACCGCTTCTGGGATCGCTGATCACATCATCTACTGCAACGAGGGGAGCCTCAATTAAAGCGTTAAAGTAAAGAGGATGGTTAGCTAGGGCTAGGCTTAACCCGGTGCTATGTTGGCAGTGACTTTGCTGGAATAGATCCAGACATTCAATATGAGTTTTTTGTTGATTATAGAGCCAAATCCCGACTCGTTCGACCTCAAGGGTACGGGCTGTGACTTCGGTAATTTCCTGAAACGCTAATTCTAAATTTCCCTGATATAAAATTTTATTTTTAGCCAGTTCAATGAGTAAACTATTCTGATGGCTAAGCTGTCTTGTCTGTTGGCGCAGTTGATATTCGGCTTGCTGGCGATCGCGAATTTCTTGTTGGAGTAAACTATTTTGTTCTTTTAACTGGTTCTGTAATCGTTGCAGAAGCAGTTGATGTTCGATCCGAACTAAAATTTCTTCCGGTTGGAACGGTTTAGTAATATAGTCAGTCCCGCCAATTTTTAGGGCTTTGACTTTCTCTGCTGCTTCCGTCAATGCGCTTAAAAAAATAATCGGAATATCTTTGGTTTTCGAGTTTGACTTCAGACATTGACAAACACTATACCCATCCATATCCGCCATGACAATATCCAATAAAATCAAATCAGGAGGCGACGAAATTGCCGCATGGATAGCTAGTTTCCCACAAATAGCCCGTTGAATTTTATAATTTTCCTTTTGCAATACATCAGATAAAAAACGTAAATTATTGGGGTTATCGTCAACCACTAATATCGTTGTTTCATGCTTATTCAATACCATTGACAATTGTTGACTTAGCATCACTCTAGTCCTTATGAATGATTGATGACCGCCTGAGTTACGCGCACAATAACATCCAGTCTAAAATCATGGAGTAAATCCGTTAATGCCTTGGCTAAATCCGCCTTTTCTGTGGGCAGTTCTTGAATCAATTGAGTAATCATTGCTTCATCTAACTGATTAGCCGCCTGTGCTAATTCAGTTACCCAGGCTGAAGGTAGACTGGCTAACTCTGAACAGAAAAACGAATCTGGTTTCTCTTGTATGCTATAACTCGATCCAGGTAGAGGCAAATCCTCCGATAACTCTTCATAACGATAGCGCACTCCTAAATGGTGGGCAATTGTGTCAAAAACTTGCTCCTCTGTAAACGGTTTACGGATAAAATTATCAGATCCGGCGGCTAAAATCTCCTCCCGCTTTTCCTCAAAGGCGCTGGCGGTTAAGGCGATAATAATGGTTTTGAGGAAATCTGAAGCTGGCTGGGATTGAGATAACCGTTGTTGTTCTTTAAGTCTAAGCTGTCGCGTTGCTGCTAATCCATCCATCATTGGCATACGTGTATCCATAAAAATCAAGTGGGGTTGCCAACTTTCCCATAACGCCACGCATTCCATCCCATTTACAGCCTCCCGCACTTCAAAGCCAATCGGTTCGAGTAATTTAATCAGCAACAGGCGATTTTCTGGGGTATCATCAGCCACTAGGATACGATAGATTGGTTGATTGGGTTCTAAGCATAAGACGCGCTGACGGGGTTGGGGGGTGACGGGATAGACATCTGCCGGACTAATTTTAATATTAAATTTAAAAATTGTCCCCTTGCCGACAACACTACTGACGCTAATGGTTCCCCCCATCAGTTGCACAAAATTACGGGTAATAGTTAACCCTAAACCTGTCCCTTCCGCCATTTTTTGTCCGGTTTCGGTTTGAACAAAGGCATCAAATAAGTGGTCAATTTCAGCCGCAGAAATACCCGCTCCCGTATCTTCTACTTCAAACCGGAGTCGGGGGGGAAATGCTGACAATGATGATGAGTCGGTGTCTGAATGGTTTTGATCGGTTAACGTCTCAGTTGCCAAATTTACTCGTAAGGTAATTGTACCATGTTCGGTAAATTTAATCGCGTTACCTAAAAGGTTAATCAAACAAACCCGTAATTTTTTAGCATCGGTTTTTATGGTTTGCGGGACATTTGGGGCAACGAGAAAGACGAGATTTAAATTTTTCTGCTCGACTTTAATCTGGAACATTTCTTCCAAATTATCTAAGAGGCGATACAGGTCAAAGCTGCTTTCATAGAGACAAACAATACCAGCTTCAATTTTTGACAAATCTAAAATATCATTAATTAAATCCAGCAAATGTTCACCACTGCGATTAATAATACCCAGATATTCTCGTTGTTCCGGCGTAATTTTAAGATCACGACTCATAACTTGGGTAAACCCTAAAATAGCATTCAAGGGCGTGCGGAGTTCGTGACTCATATTGGCTAAAAATTCACTTTTAGCTTTAGACGCGGCGGCGGCGGCTTTTTCGGCTTTGCGTCGCTCTTGAATTTCCTGCTCTAATTTTTGATGGCGATCGCGTACTTCTTTGGACAGCCGCCGAATCGTCAGTTGATGCTCCACCCGCGCCAAGACTTCTTCAACTTGAAAGGGTTTGGTGATGTAATCAACACCACCCACGCGAAAGGCTTTGACTTTATCCAAAACATCATCAATGGCACTAATGAAAATGACGGGGATATCACGAGTCTCTGAATCAGCTTTGATGTGTTCACAGACTTGATACCCATCCATTTCTGGCATACGGATATCCAGTAAAATCAGATCTGGTTGGGCTGATTTAGCGGCTCTAATCGCCATTTTCCCCTTAACCACACCTCGCACTTGATAGCCTTGTTCCGACAAGGTTGCGGATAAAACTTGTAAGTTTTCTGGAGTGTCGTCAACAATTAATAGGTTGCCTTTATTCATTTGTCTTATGTCTTATGTCTTATGTCTTATGTCATTCATCATTTGAATCAGGGCGGGTTTTGTTGCTCAGTTATCGGCTCTTAATTAGGGTTACTCCCTAAACCCGCCCCTACACATTCACGCGCCATGCCCTCGAAGGTTGTGAAGGGTCAAAACTCCTTCATCTGTTCTTCAATTAAATCGATAATTTGATCACAACGGAAGTTATTCACCATATCTGTGATAGCTTGGGCGATCGCGGCGTGGGTTGGGGGAATTTGCTCGATAAGCTGGAAAATCCGTTCGTTATCAATCGAATCTGCCGCTTGGTATAATTCATGAATCCACTCCTGGGACATAATTGTCAGGGCTTGAGTTAATGCTGGGCTCTCACGCTCTAACGCTGTTGATGCAGTTGGCTGTTCGTAGACATAATGCACCCCTAAATAGTGGGCTATTTTATTAAAGATTACGTCTTCTCGGAAAGGTTTGCGAACAAAATCGTCACAACCGGCACAGAGAACCAGCGATCGCTCTTCTTCAAACGCACTGGCGGTAAGGGCTAAA
Organism: Coleofasciculus sp.; assembly: GCF_046539235.1. Taxonomy (GTDB): domain Bacteria; phylum Cyanobacteriota; class Cyanobacteriia; order Cyanobacteriales; family Coleofasciculaceae; genus Coleofasciculus. The sequence goes on along the minus strand of NZ_JBKHHI010000019.1, from coordinate 7,828 downwards.
ACTACGGTAGATTGACCTTTGAGATGCCCTTTGATGTGTTTGGTGGCTTCATATCCATCCATCACGGGCATTCGCATATCCATCCAAATCAGGTGAGGTTCCCAACTAGCCCAGATCGCGATCGCATCTTGCCCATTCACCGCTTCTCGCACGGAAAATCCGACGCAGGTTAGCAGTTTAACCAATAATAAGCGACTTTCGACGCGATCATCTACAACTAGGATACGGTAATTAGGTTGTCCGGGTACCAAGCCAACTACGCGGGGAGTCGCTGACTGGGTTTCTGGCTCAATTCCCTCCACCCGGTTAACGTCAATATCAAAGGTAAAAATACTGCCTTGGTTCAAGCGGCTACTGACGTGAATCTCTCCGCCCATGAGTCGCACAAATTGTTGACTAATAGGCAACCCTAATCCTGTGCCTTCTAGCGATTTTCGCCCTGTTTCAGTTTGCACAAAGGCTTCAAATAATGATTCAATTTCCTCGCTCGCAATACCCGCTCCTGTATCTTCAATTTCAAATCGCAGCTTTTGCTGAATGGGGAACTGACTAAATGTTGAATGGTGCGCTTCCTGGCTCCCAGATGCGCCATGGCACGTCTCTACATTCTCTGCACCTATGCCCCTCCACTCCTCAGCTATTCCTTTAACGCGCAATGTAACACCGCCTTGGTTGGTAAATTTAATTGCGTTGCTCAGTAAGTTAATTAAGACTTGGCGCAACTTCCCTTCATCGGTTTCCACATAGCGGGGCAGCGTTTGCTCATAGTCAAACAATAACTGCAATCCTTTTTTTTGAGCCGAAATTTTCAACAGTTCTTTTACCGTTTTGAGTAACTCATAGAGGCTAAAACTATAACAATTTAATTTGACCTGACCCGCTTCAATTTTAGATAATTGCAGTACATTATTGATCAGACTGAGTAAATGTTCACCAGAGCGGCAAATAATGCCAATATGATCATGCTGTTCTTTGGTTAAAGAAGAATCGCGCCCTAACAACTGAGCAAACCCAATAATTGCATTCAAGGGAGTGCGTAATTCATGACTCATATTGGACAGGAATTTACTTTTGGCGCGATTTGCCTGTTCAGCCGTGTCTTTAGCCAGTTGTAGAGCAAATTCCGCCTGCTTGCGATCGCTAATATCTTGGCTGACTGCGATCAGACAGGTTTGCTCATCTAGGGTAATCTTTTCGGCTGAGAGTAAGGCGGTGCGAATGTCCCCCGATTTGGTACGAAACTCAAATTCGTAGTTGCGAATAATCCCTTTGTTTGATATTGCTTTTAACATCTGGTTTCGGTCTTTCTGATTCACCCAGAGATTCAAATCAAGGGCAGTGCGACCAATAATTTCTGGGGCAGAATAGCCGGTAAACTGGCAAAAGCTATCATTCACATCAATATGACAGCCATCACTTAATCGCGTGATTGTCATAGCGCTGGGACTAGAACGGAAGGCACGGGCAAACTTTTCTTCCGATTGATACAATGCAACTTGGGTGCGTTTGCGATCGGTAATATTGCGGGCAACCCAGATAACGGAATTGTTCGGTAATGGGGCAATACTGGCGGTAAACCAAACCCTTTGATCGCCATTGTTTAAACTGTAATCAAAATGAATCGGTTCTTGGGTTTCGATAACCTGGTGAATTTGCTGGAACCAACTTTGAGTATTGTCACCGTCGAGAAATTGCTGAATAGTTTGGTTAATCAGGGGTATTGATTTTTCAATATCGCGAGTGGGTCGAGTTGGTGCAACTTGAATATCATTAGTTTGAGGATCAATAATTAGAATAATATCAGGCATTGCCTCAAATACTGCTCGCATTTTGCCCTCAGAGGTTCGCAATTTTTGCTCCAGTAATTTGCGTTCCTCAATTTCTTGGTGGAGGTGCTGATTTTTGGCTTCTAATTCTTGGGTGCGATCGCGGACGGCTTGTTCTAGGGTTTGGTTATACTCGGTTAAAATTTTCTCGGTACGTTTGCGGGCGGTAATATCTTTGAATACACTAATGCCATAGAGTAGAGTTCCCTGTTCATCATAGATGGGCATTGTTTGCATTTCTAGGGGAATTTGCTGATCAGAGTGACGCACTTCTAAGTCGTCAACGGTTACGGTTTCACCCTGGAGCGAACGCGCGATCGGTAAGCGGTCTAAAGGGTATAATTGATTGGTGTCTGCTCGATAAAGTTGATAGGTGTAACAAAGTTGATCGGTGTGGAGATTTGGATCTAAATCCTGTGCCAAAATCTGCTTGGCTTGTTGATTCATAAAGTAAAGCTTACCGCTAGCCTCCACCACCAACACGCCAACAGGTACTGCTTCCAAAAATTGCGCCAGCCGATGTTCACTTTCGCGCACTGCTTCCTCGGCTTGATCATGCAACTGATCAAAGACAAGATCACCGTGTTCTGTGGATGTCTCTAGTAAGATTTTTAAATCTGTATTTTCTTGCTTGAGGCGTAAATTTTCGGCGTTGAGTTTATGAAGATGTAACTGAATCTGGATTCGGGCTAAAAGTTCGGCTTGGGTAAAGGGGACCATTAAATAGTCATTAGCACCTGCTGCTAATATTGAGTTTAATTCCGTGATATGGTTGTGAGTAATTGAGACAATAATCGGTACATCATTTATCTGTGTCACTTTTTGCAGCTTTTTGATCTGTTCACTGATGTTAATCTCTGGATGATTAACAGCTATCATGATTAAGTCAGGTATAGAATCAGTATCGGTATCAATAATAGATAGAGCTTGTTCAAGGTTTTTAGCGTAAATTAGGCTATATTCAGAACTAGACAAATACTTGTTAATAGTCTGATAATTATCCGAACAATCAGCAATAATTAATAGCTTTATCGATTTTTTCTTCGGCAAAATATTCATGGTATTTATTAATGTTTATGCTCACCACTCGCTGTCTTACTACCTTGGGTTAAAATTCAAGGAACCATAGAGGCAGTAGGGGCGCAAAGCTTTGCACCAGATGCAATGGTAAGATCTATTCCACCATTTTATTTTAGCTGTCTAAATCTGGATCAATTAAGCTGTTATGCATGGAAATTGGGTATTAGTAGCAAGATGCTTTTGGGTAGCGAGCAAGATGCTTTTGGGTAGCGAGCAAGATGCTTTTGGGTAGCGAGCAAGATGCAAAGCCTGCGGCATGGCTTCGCTAAACGCACTACAAGAATTTCGCCATTATTGACATTAAGGACAAATAAACGGTAATTAAAACCCGCCCCTACATTAATAATTCCAGACATGCCATGACATCAAGACGTGCCATGGCATCTCTCTACATACACTAGGGAGATATTCCTGGCTGACTCTTAGAATACTTCCGTAACAACTGATTAACCTCTGGATTATACAGCCGCAAATAATTCCAATAATTCTCAAAAACTGCCTCCACATATCCCTTCGTTTCCGCAAAGGGAATCTGTTCAATGAACGCATCAGGGTCAGTTGTATCATACTTCCTGATCCACTTTGCCACATTCCCTGGACCAGCATTGTAACTTGCCACGGCGAATAGAGAATGGTTATTGTATTCTTGGTGAGTGTGATCTAAATACCAGGTTCCCAATTTTACATTATCATTGGGATCAGTTAAATCATATTCCTTGAGCTGAATTTTATCGGCAATCCATTGACCCGTTCCCGGCATAACTTGCATTAAACCCCTGGCTCCCGCTATAGAACCAATTTCCGGTTCAAACCGCGATTCTTGGCGAATTAAACCTGTAACTAATAAGGGATTCAGTTGACGCTGACCCGACCAATTAGTAACATACTCAAAAAATGGTAAAGGAAACAGTGTATGCCAGTAAGCCGATTCCGCACGCAAGGCTTGCCATTGCCGACGTTCTTCCGGGGTTTCGCGCTGACTCAAAAACCAAACTTGATTAATCCCATTAATGTTATCACCCACGCCTAAACGCATGACGCCATCGGTGAACTGTTCAGCAACCGTGGGTTCCTGGCGATTCTGAAACTCGGCTTGCCAAAGCGTCCAACTGTCCTGATTTTGTCCCAATAGATGCAATTCTTTTAAGGTATCTGATCCAGCCGGGAGTCGCGATCGCGTTTTCGGTAGCACCACCGTTGGATTCACATCCCGCACCGTGGTAAAGTCACCCACATCCCAGCCTAAAAATCGGGCAGACCGCCACGCATAATAGGATTCTGGATACTTGGCTAAAATATGCTCAAACGCTGCTGTAGCTTCCTCTTGGCGTCCCAGTTGCATTGCCCATCTGCCCACCCAAAACGCCGCTTCCGGGGCGATGGCACTATCGGGACTATCGGTGGTAATCGGTTGCGCCCATTGCCATGCTTCGGCTAAATTTCCAGCTTGTGCTTTCTGGTTTGCCATCTGCCAACGATAGTCTGCGGCGGCATTAGAATTAGGATATTGGGTTAACACCGATTGACGCGCTTGGGCGGCGGATTGAGAACTCCCCAATGCTTCTAGGATGTTTGCCTTGGTGAGTAAGGCTTCTGGGGCTTCATCGGGGAACTTAGCCACCACTTGATCCAGGTAAGGGATTGCCTCTGTGGAGGGGAGGAGACTCGCCAGACGCCGCAATCCTAACCCCGTTTCCTTAGCATCGGGAAACTCGCGGATCAGCTGTTGATAAGCGGCTTTCGCTTCTTGGCGTTTGCCTTTCAGGTGATACCCGCGCCCCACTCGATAGGCATTTTCGGGTGTGGGCGGGGCTTTGGTGTAGGCTTTGGCAGCTTTAGCATATTCGCGGGTTTTCCAATAGCCAAAAGCAATGGTTTGCCAGTCTTCGGGCTGCAACCCAGACGCATACTCATTCACCAAGCGATCGCGGATTCCGCCACTACCAGGAGCATCCTGTGCTGATTTTGCCAATAGTAAGAGTAAATCTAGTTGTTTAGGATTCTCTTGCAGCTTTTGGCGGACAATATCCAGGGTACGGGGATGAGTCGGAAATTGTGCGATCGCTTGTTGCCAATACTCTGGATTCGATTCCCCTAAACTATAGAGGGCGTGCGCTGCTACGGGTTCATTCGGATAAGTCTCTAGAATCCCTTGCCAAGCTTGTGCGGCGTTAGCCGTATCCCCCATCGCTGTGTAGGCTTGAGCGCGTTTCAGGGCAATATGAGAAGCTAACTGGGGATACTTCGCGTCCAATCCCTCTAGCCATTGAAGTGCCGCCTCTGGCTGCTGTTGTCCAATTAAATCCGACGCCAACAAATAGCGGGCACGGTATTGATCCAAAGATTGACGCCCCGAAGCAATGTCCATCAGTTGTTCCGCCCTGGCTTCGGGGGATAAGGATACTAAGGGCAATACCAGGGATTGAGCATCCTTTTGGGTCAAACTCAGTTCACTTGGCGGGGACTCACCGAGCCAGTTTTGCAGAACACCAGTCTGTCGGAGAACGAACCAAGACGAACCACATAAGGCAATAAATAGCAATCCCGCCCCGACTGCTACAGGAACTCTGTATTTCTGTACCTTTAGCATGAAACCTATTTCGCCCAATACTGATAAAATACTGTCTACCATTGTGACGAACGATCAGGAAAATGGGGGAGTTATCAGTTATCAGTGAGCAGTTATCAGTTATCAGCAGCAGGGGGAGATGGGGGAGATGGGGAAGGAAGATGAGGGAGATGAGGGAGATGAGGAAGATGGGGGAGATGGGGGAGATGGGGGTGATGGGGGAAATGACGAATGACAAATGACGAATGACGAATGACAAATGACAAATGACAAATGACAAATGACAAATGCAATACTAAAGATGAGGTAAAAGATAAGAGACACAACCAAGGAATGGAAATTCGAGCCACGGATACACCACGGGTAGATTGGACTGGTGATGCCCTAGCACTGGGATTCTTTGAAGATGCTGTAGAGTTAACGGGTGATTTAGCCCAGCTTGATCAGAAACTCTCCGGTACGCTGAAGGAACTGATTGAGGAAACCGAGTTTAAAGGAAGCGTTGGCAGTAGTGCTGTAACTCGTGTGGGTGCCGGTAGCTCAGTTCGTAAGGTTATTTTAGTCGGGTTGGGGAAATCGGAAGACCTAACGGTAGATGGGTTACGTCGGACAGGGGCGGCGATCGCGCGGATGGCAAAGCAGCAAAAGAGTAAAACTCTGGGTGTTAGTCTACCTGCGGCGAGTAATGATGCCGCACTCAGCGCCCAGGCGATCGCAGAAGGGATTACTCTAGCATTGCATCTGGATAATCGCTTTAAGTCAGAACCGGAAGATAAAGGGGCGAAACTCGAACAGGTTGAATTACTCGGACTTGGGGATGTCCAAGCCGCGATTAACCAAGCCAATGCGATTTGTGAAGGGGTAATCTTAGCACGAGAGTTAGTCGCCGCCCCGCCGAATTCTGTCACTCCCCTAACCTTGGCACAGACGGCTGAGAATATTGCCTCCGCTTATGGCATGACGCTAGAAATATTAGAGCGAGACGAATGTGAAAAGTTAGGCATGGGCGCGTTTTTGGGTGTGGCGCAAGCCTCAGAAATGCCACCCAAGTTTATTCATCTCACCTATAAACCCGAAGGAACACCGCGTCGGAAACTGGCGATTGTGGGTAAGGGATTAACCTTTGATTCCGGTGGCTTGAACCTGAAAGTCTCAGGTAGCGGCATTGAAACCATGAAAATGGATATGGGAGGGGCGGGTGCTACTCTCGGTGCAGCCAAGGCGATTGGTCAATTAAAGCCAGATGTCGAGGTTCACTTTATTAGTGCGGCGACGGAGAATATGATTAGTGGTCATGCGTTGCATCCCGGTGATATCCTTACGGCATCCAATGGCAAAACCATTGAAGTGAATAATACCGACGCCGAAGGACGACTGACGCTGGCTGATGCCTTGGTGTTTGCCGAAAAGCTGGAGTTAGACGCGATCGTGGATTTAGCCACCCTCACCGGGGCTTGTATCGTGGCTCTCGGTAATGATATTGGTGGACTGTGGACAACCGATGACACCCTCGCGACTCAATTCAAAACGGCATCAGAAAAAGCTGGCGAAAAATTCTGGCAGATGCCGATGGAGGAGAAATACTTTGAGGGAATGAAATCACCCATTGCTGATATGAAAAACACCGGACCTCGTGCCGGGGGTTCAATCACGGCGGCTCTATTCTTAAAGCAGTTTGTGAAAGAAACATCCTGGGCGCATTTAGACATCGCCGGTCCGGTTTGGGCAGATAAAGAAGACGGGTGCAATAATGCTGGGGCTACAGGTTTTCCCGTTCGCACGCTGGTTCACTGGGTTTTGGCATAAGTGAGATTCAAGTAAACGAAGCGTCTCAATTTGACATAGGGGCGCAAAGCTTGCGCCCTACAAAGTTTGCCCCCTAACTAAAGGGTATTCATGAACCCCGCCCTACTTCGTGAGGACGGGGATTGGCAGAGATAACCTGTCAGGAAGTCATGAATAAGGGCATGAGTTGGTAGGGGACAACCACTTCCGAACGCTTCTCTAGTTCGGCTTAAATGTAGGTCTAGGAATCTCTAGACACCCTCTAGTTCCAGGACACACCCTTACCAATGCCTTAAGAGACGTAAACATTTACACGAGTGGATTATATCTATGAATCGTGTTCCAGTAGTTAGCAAAGAAGGTAAGCCACTGATGCCTACTAAGCCCTCTAGGGCTAGACGGTGGGTCAAAGAAGGCAAGGCGGTGGGAAGATGGTCGGACTTGGGCGTTTACTATGTTCAACTCACCGAACTACCATCGGCTGAGGAAGTACAACCAATCGCGGTAGGAGTGGATCCGGGTAAGTCTTATTCCGGTATTGGCGTCCAGTCGGCTAAATGTACCCTGC
>NZ_JBKHHI010000018.1:0-30614 GCF_046539235.1 Coleofasciculus sp. | reverse complement strand
AATGACCAATGACCAATGACCAATGACCAATGACCAATGACCAATGACCAATGACTAATGCGTCCGTGCGGTAATGAAATCAGCCAGAGCAATTAAGGGTTGAGAGTGCTCACCAAACGGTTCTAGTTGACCTTTGGCATCTTCAATCAGCTCTTGAGCTTTAGCTTTAGAAACTTCTAGTCCCCAGAGGCTAGGATAGGTTGCTTTCTGCGCTTGCAGGTCTTTCCCCGCCGTTTTGCCTAATTCCTCCTGAGTTGCGGTGATGTCCAGGATATCATCGATAATTTGAAACGCTAAGCCAATATTTTGAGCATAGCGAGACAGGCGTTCTATATCCGCATCGGTTGCACCTGCCAAAATTCCACCACAAACGACACAAGTTTCCAGCAACGCTCCAGTTTTATGGGTGTGAATGTAATGGAGGGTTTCCTCTTGAATATCAGATTTTCCCTCAGATTCCAAGTCAACCACCTGACCCCCAACCAATCCAGCCGCGCCCACGGTTCGACCTAAACGAGCAATCACCCGCAACACTCGCTCGGCTGGAACTTTCTGGGTTTGGGTGGCAACATATTCAAACGAATAAGCCAGCAAACCATCACCAGCGAGAATCGCCATATCCTCACCGTAGACCTTATGATTGGTGAGTTTACCCCGACGGTAGTCGTCGTTATCCATGGCGGGAAGGTCATCATGAATTAACGACATGGTGTGGAGCATTTCCAACGCGCAGGCGGTTGGCATTGCCATTTCAATCGTGCCACCCATCAGTTCACAGGTTGCCAGACAGAGAATCGGACGCAACCGTTTCCCCCCAGCTAAGAGGGAATAGCGCATTGCCTCATAAATCTTTTCTGGATAACCTAGGGGCAAAGAATGGTCTAAAGCCGCCTCCACTTGAGCTTTGCGCTCTTTTAGATAGGTTGATAAATCAAAGGCTGGGGATTCCCCATTGGGGGCAGGTCGCCCATCTGTTGCTACCATGCCATCATTCCTTAAATCGTCTGTTCACTGTCTTAACAATTCTACGAGCCTAGGGGCGTTATGAGTGAGTTCTGGTATAGCTAAAAACAGTATTTTGCAATAACATTGTCACCGTCATCGGTCCAACACCACCAGGAACCGGGGTGATAAATTGGGTCATGTCCCGAACGGCGTCAAAATCCACATCACCCACGAGACGGGATTTTCCTTGAGTATCGGTGACGCGATTTATACCCACATCAATCACAATGGCATTCGGTTTAACCTGATCCGCCGTAATTAGATTAGGGCGTCCGGCAGCAGTAATCAAGATATCCGCTTGACGAGTCAGTTCAGCCAAATTTTGGGTACGCAAATGGGCAATAGTAACGGTAGCATCAGCTTCTAGTAACATTAGCGCCATTGGCTTGCCGACCAAAATACTCCGTCCGACGACAAGCGCGTGTTTTCCTTTCACATCAATCTGGTACTCCCGCAACAGGCGCATGACTCCGGCTGGGGTGCAGCTTTGCAGTCCCGTTTCACCTCGCACCAGACGCCCTAAATTTAGGGGATGCAGTCCATCGACATCTTTATCAGGATCAATTTGGTGGAGTAAATAGACGCCATTGAGATGTTCAGGTAAAGGAAGTTGCAGGAGGATACCATCGACGTTTGGGTCTTGATTAAGGCGATGAATGGCTTGCTCAACCTCGGCTTGAGAGACATCAGCCGGAAAATGTTGCCCAAAGGAGGCAATCCCAACTTTGGCACAGGCACGTTCTTTATTCCGCACGTAGGCGGCGCTAGCTGGATTGTCGCCCACCATTAGCACCGCTAATCCAGGTGGGCGTCTATAAGTGGATTTGAGCCGTTCTACTTCCGCTTTGAGCTGATCTTGAATGCGTTGAGCCAGAGCTTTGCCATCCAGTAACTGAGGGTAAACAGATTTCATTAATATTTCGCGGCTGGATACCTCGGCCATACCAATAAGCATGGGCGAAGACGAAAGCCACGCCTCCTAAGTAAGTGAACTGATTCAAAAGTGGTGGGTAGAAAGAGGTGCAGTTTCTACCCAATTGCCCAATGGTTTTTGGGCGTCTTCCCCGCACGGAGTAACGTTAGCTTCGCCAAAGTTATGTCTCGGTACTTTCTCCACCACACTGGCTTTTCCCTATGACCTGTTTAATGGTGGGGTTCTAGAGCAGGGAACTAGCTACGCATTCCCTGGTAGGAACTTTAACACTTGGACATAACGTAGTTCTCTGAGAACCTAGGCTGGTCAACATAAACTTTTTCAAGCTTCGTCTATAGCTAGACTATAGGCGGGGTAGTTGACGGGCAGGTTAAAGATTAACAGACATCAAAGGACTTTGATTATTGTACGGGCAGTGGTGTCACTCACCCGCTATTCAATTCTCAAGCATCTAAGCTATAACCGGGATGTACACTATTTAGCGTGGGGAACAGTCATGGCAATGTCTGCTCAAAACGACCATCGCTCACGCCTTTGCTCGTCAATTCCAACCCGCCAAAGGTCAACTATGTTTTATCTACTGCCAATGTGCGCTTTGCTGTTTGGGGGAGGACTGGTAAGTTGTAGCAATGTTCCTTTGCTAGGTAGTCCGAATGGTATGGGTAGCGCTAACACTGTAGATGTTACGGCGATTAGTGAACTCCCATCTGATCAGAATGCCCAGGAAGTGGTTTACCTTCAAGGTCAAGTCATCACCCAAGCCCCCTTTTTGAACTCAGGGGCTTATCAACTTGAGGATACCACGGGCAAAATTTGGGTCGTGAGCAATCAAGAACTTCCCAATGTGGGTGATCAGGTGGTAATTGGGGGACAGCTACAATTCCAAAGTATTCCCATCGGTGGGCAAGAAATGGGTGAAGTTTACCTTCAGGAAACCGAACAGCTTGAACGGAAAGCTGAATAATTTTATGAAGAGTCAATCAATTGAAGTCGCGATCGCGATTCTCTACCGTTCGGGACGGTTCCTGATGCAGCTTAGGAACGATATCCCTGGCATTCTTTATCCGGGGTGCTGGGGGTTCTTTGGCGGTCATCTTGAACCCGGAGAAACGCCAGAGGTGGGGATGCGGCGAGAATTACTCGAAGAGATTTCCTATTCTCCCCCCCAATTGGCAACGTTTGATTGCTATAATGATGCCCAGGTTATTCGTCATATATTCCACGCCCCTTTAACGGTGGAATTGAATCAATTGGTATTACAAGAGGGCTGGGATCTGGGTTTATTGACGCCCGAACAAATTCAGGCGGGTCAGGCTTATTCGGAAGTAGCGGGTCAGGTGCGTCCCTTAGGGCAACCTCACCAGACAATTTTATTAGATTTCTTGGCGAGGAAACCTTGCCAATGACCCTGACGCGACTGCGATTGCCTCATCTTTTACGTTTTAGCCGATATGCCAGCCTTTCGATGAAACTGATGGCGGTGGGGGTGATTATCACCTTGGTGTTCATCCTCATCGCTATTTTTGCCCCTGTTTTTCAAGCATGGGGATGGCTGCAAGATCCCACCGCATCCCTGATTAACCCGATTCATGAACCTCCCGGTGGTGAACACTGGTTCGGTACGACACGCCAAGGGTATGATGTTTTCTCCCGCACCTTATTTGGTACTCAAGCGGCGTTAAAGGTGGTGATTCTAGCAACCAGCTTGAGTTTAATTATTGGTGTTCCTTTGGGGTTAGTTAGTGGATATCTCGGCGGTAAATTGGATCGGGTGTTGCTGTTTTTGATGGATACGATCTATACTTTGCCGGGATTGCTGTTATCTATTACCTTAGCCTTTGTGGTTGGGCGAGGCGTATTTAATGCCGCGATCGCACTGAGTATTTCTTATGTTCCCCAATATTATCGCGTTGTCCGTAACCATACCGCCAGCGTCAAAACGGAATTATTTATCGAAGCCGCGCAAGCGATGGGTGCTTCCCCTAGGCGGGTTCTTTCCCGTTACCTATTTCTGAATGTGATTCAAAGCGTCCCGGTGTTATTTACCCTCAACGCCGCCGACGCTATTTTAATTTTAGGTGGACTGGGATTCTTGGGACTAGGACTACCGGCAGAAACCCCAGAATGGGGACATGATTTGCGTCAAGCGCTGGATGCTTTACCTACAGGGATTTGGTGGACAGCTTTATTCCCCGGTTTAGCGATGACATCTATGGTGATTGGTTTATCGCTATTGGGAGAAGGATTAACGGAGATCATTAATCCCCGTGGGCGATAGGGGAGATGAGGGAGAGGTTTACAGGTGTAGAGACGTAGCATGCTACGTCTCTACAGTCACCAATCTCCTATTCCAAAGGAACCGGAAATTGTCTCACTCTCGTCGAATAATTAAAAGCTGGGAATTCAGATTTTTATGAAATTTATCCAACCCAAGTCTATAGGTTTCGCCGCCATTGGCGGGTTATTACTCATCCCTCTTGCTAGTGCAGGGTTGTGGTGGACAAGTTCTGTCGCCCAACTACCTAAACCCGACAATGTATCTCAAGATAGTCCATTCCTCTCTCCGATTCATCCCGATGAACCCATTGACGATACTCTAAACGAACGCTTTTCTCTCTCAAATTCTCTAGAACGAATTCAGCAAATTAAACAAGCCCTGTCCAGCTTCCAACAGTTAACCGAAACCAGCCAACCCATTTTAGGCGATCGCAAAATGGCGGAAATTGGTCATACTGACTGGGAAACGCAGCATCTGGGTTTTCCCAACTGGGTGGGTTCGGTAGAAGGTACGCTGAAAAAACAAGCGTATCAAATCGCTAAACTCGAATTTGAACTTGCCCAAGAACAATACCAAGATGGCGAAATCTCCCAAGCTGTTTTAGAACACAAAGAAGCTAATTACCGCCGCGCCGCACAAGACTTCCAAGCCTTTTGGAATTCATTTAATATTGCCGATTAATGTGATTTAATAATATAGCCTGTTCCCTGTGACACACCGAGCGAAGTCGAGGTGTTCCCTGTTCCCCGTTCCCTGACAAATGACAAATGATGTAATTGGTATTGACTTAGGCGGAACCGCGATTAAGCTGGGACTTTTCCAGAAAAATGGCACTTGCATCCAATCTGTAACGGTGGCGACGCCCCAACCCTCAACTCCAAAAGCCGTGGTTGAGGTAATGGCTGACGCGATCGCACAACTTGATACTAACCATAGCGTGATTGCCATTGGTGTGGGTACTCCCGGACCTGCTGATGCAGCCGGACGGATTGCCCGAGTTGCGATTAACCTCAATGATTGGCATGATATTCCCCTAGCCGATTGGTTAGAAGCTAAAACAGGTTGTCCGACGATTATCGCCAATGATGCCAATTGCGCGGGTTTAGGCGAAGCTTGGTTAGGTGCAGGACGTCAGTTTCGCCATTTGATTATGCTAACGTTGGGTACTGGCGTCGGCGGTGCAGTTATTCTAGATGGGAAACTCTTTGTCGGTGCTCAGGGCGCAGCCGGGGAGTTAGGGTTAATCACGTTAAATCCAGAGGGTCCACCTTGTAATAGTGGCAATCAAGGTTCTCTGGAACAATATCTGTCCATTGGGGCAATTCGTCACCGTACCGGAAAAGAACCAGCTGAACTGGGGATTTTGGCAAATGAAGGCAATCCAAAGGCGTTAGAATTTTGGCACCATTACGGACGGGATTTAGGTGCAGGATTGGCGAGTTTAATTTATGTCCTCACTCCAGAAGCGATTATTATTGGCGGTGGAGTTAGTGCAAGTGCCAAATTTTTCTTCCCGGCGGCTTGGGCAGAAATTGAACGTCGAGTGTTACCGAGTTCTCGTACAGGTTTACAGTTACTTCCCGCTACGCTAGGTAATCAGGCGGGAATGGTTGGGGCTGCCAAATTAGCACTGCAAATGAGAAATGATGAATTATGAGTTGTTATTGGTCATTGGTCATTTGTCATTAGTCATTTGTCATGATAACCTGAATCCCCTGCACTCAAGTCAAAGCACCACCGCAACTCGAACCACACCCGGCGGTGCAACCGTAACAATAGGAAGCTGTGCGAATTTCGTCAATGATATCTAAGCTTCCTGCGGCTAATAGCTTACCCACGGTTAACGTTTCCCCAGTGCGAGACTTAGCGGGTATTTCTTCCATCTGATTAAAATCACAGTCGTAAACATTTCCTCGATAATCAATCGAGAGTTCATTTCGACACATCAAATGTTCCACCGTCGTCGGATTAAAATTATCTTCCAGAAACTTCAGATACGGTGTATACAGCTTGGTTCGTTGCAGATAAAACTTGGTTCTGCCAATGGGTAAATTGGTAATCGCGAACAACTGGTTAAACTCAATATCAAAATTTTCCTTAAGGAACCGTTTATAGTCCTGTTCCAACTTCACCTGATTCGGCGTTAAGTAAAAATCTTCACTCACAGGCAACGCTGGATTATAAACCAAATCCAGGATTAACTGCGGATTTTTTCCATACCCCAATTGATTTAACCGTTGAATTGCCCGAATCGAATCATTGTAAACTCCTTTCCCCCGCATTTTATCCACATTATCCTCTAAATAGCAGGGAAGCGAGGCAACAACTCTCACCTGATGTTGGGCAAAATATTCTGGCAAATCCTGGAATCCCGGTTCAAAGAAAATTGTCAAATTTGACCGCACAATCACCTCCTTTCCCATTGCCCGCGCTGCTTCAACTAAGGGTTTAAACCCATAATTCATTTCCGGCGCACCCCCGGTTAAATCAACGGTTTGGATTTGCGGGAAGCGATGAATCAGTTCGATAAGTTGGTCACAGATTTCCGGGGTCAGTTCTTCCGTGCGTTTAGGTCCCGCTTCTACATGGCAATGGGTACAGGCGAGATTACAGCGTTTTCCCAGATTGATTTGCAGAACCGTAATTTGATTTTTGGTTAAAGGTGTCCTCAGTTTTTGACTAAACGGGGTTACCGCTAATGTGGCTGTCTGTGTCATTACGTTAAATCTCTGGAAATGTATCTTGACTTCAGCATCTGACTAGCCAAATCCATATCGGCTAGCTGAGTCTATAATAAATCATTTAGTCTGACCGAGATCAATTAAACAGCAGTTCAATGAGTTTTTGCTGAGAATCAGTCATTCGTCATTCGTCATACTCGCTTTCCGAAAAGAAGCAAGCTACGTCCTTTGTAAGGGTTTGAGGGTTGTTTACAAAACTTAGTGAGCGTGCTGTTTTCTTTTGTCCGACTACTTATCAATAATCTTTGAAAACAAAAAATAAAAGCTTTACAGTTTTGAGTTCAACCTTCATTACTGCTTCACCAAAACGCTTAACTAACAGGTTAAGCTTGGGTTAATTCATGCCATTAGCTCAGGAGCGAAACGATGAAAGGAGTGAAAGAGAAATCCCGCAAAGAAACAATTTATGATAGTTCTAGATTAACAGGCAAAGCCTTCTTGATGGATGCCAAGCCTCTGAGTAAGAAAAAATTAACGTGTCGGTGGATTAAATTATCAGCAAATCCTGGCACTTTAATAGCAATGTGGGATTTTTAATTATAATATCATGTCCGGTTGAATATTGCTCAGATAAGCCCGACTTTAATTTATTTGACCCCGGCTACAGTAAGCTGTTCGGCATTTAAACCTTAATATCAATAATGGCGAAATCACGTTCAGTGCGTTTAGCGAAGCCATGCCGCAGGCTTTGCATCTTGCTCACTACCCATTCCCAATTTAAAGGCATGACAGCTTATTGTCTGGCTTCTTACCTTTCCCCTGTTTCCTTCTCTTACCCCAACCATTATTCAGCAAGTCATAACGATTAGATCGGTTCTAATTGGAGTCGATACCGATACAAGGCGACGGGTTGATCCAACGCCTGAAAATAATCAGGATCTTGAGGGGAAAGGTAAATCGCGGTGATTTGCCATGCTTCAATTCCGGAATCTGGTGATGGCAATTGATCATAAGCGGTTGTGGTTTCCACCTGATTTAAATAGGGTTGGGTTGTACCGCGAAAGTATTGGTTAGTGACTTCTGTGGCAATAAAGCGATCGCGGCTGGGGGTTTCTGTGTTTCGACCTGTAACAATAGAGATAAGTTGGCGTCCCGATCGCAATTCGGTTATTTGCCGATTTACAGACGCCGGATCAACCTTGACTGAACGAATGGCGTCTTCGCCGAGATAGGCTTGGGCGATATTCAAGCCATTAAATTCTCGATCCGCAACTACGCCGGATTCTGTTTGCTGGGGAAGGGGTATAATGCGATCGCGAGATTTCGATTGAACTTGATCCACCCGTTCAAACCGTACCTGAAACTGCATCGGCTGATTTAAATAGCGGCGATTACTCTTAAATCCCGGCGTGACTATTTCTGGCGCTAAGGGTGTAACTTGTTCGATGAGGGTGCTGGTAACATTCCAAGTTCCCTCCATCCAATCGGGATAAACCAAATCCCCCATCGCCGCCGTTACTGGGGGTTTAGTGTGCCAATCGGGAAACTGCGCCATGCGATCGGCTAATTGTCCGGCTAGTGCTGGATTGATCCAAAAGCAGTAGACTAAAATTAAGCCTAATCCTATGAGTCTGGGGATAATTGCCACAACTAAGTTGATCCTTGCTTGGTGTTGGTTAACAAGAAAGAGCGCGATCGCACTCACAGTAGGATAGCTTGGTGAACTTCTACCCAATCATGCCAGTTTCTCGGTCTAGATGCGACAACCAGTAGGTGTTTTTTCCGACGAGTTAAAATTTGAGGCTGTATTCCTTATCCAGTTAGGATTTGCCGCCTTGTCATTGATTTAGGTTAATGCGCGGATGGGTAGGTGTTTTTTTGAAGCCGTTGAGAAAAATGGCTGAATTGCTTTGTGTACAAGAGGTTGAACCTCATTACGGCAAAATCTCAGCCGCGCAAATCTTGAAAAGCTTGCTGTAACTGGTTTTCAGGAGATTTTATGAATAGACTCTTGCCAAGACCTATCCCTGAGATGCTATTATTTTCATCAGCCGCGCAACCGTACCATGAAAACTACATAGTGTCAGGTTTCCAGATGACCGCCCTTGGAATTCCCCTGAATCCCTATCAGGGATTGAAACTCTTACCAGCCATTATTACTTTCCCCATTATTTTCTTGGAATTCCCCTGAATCCCTATCAGGGATTGAAACTGTTAGCCCGTACTTGGCGATCATTGCATCAATGCTTGGAATTCCCCTGAATCCCTATCAGGGATTGAAACGCACCAATCAGACTGGAAACTGCCTGATTGATACTTGGAATTCCCCTGAATCCCTATCAGGGATTGAAACATTTCCGGCTCCCCCTTCCCTTGCAGGGAAGGGGGTTGGGGGGTTAGGTTTTCCCAACAAGAAGATTTCAGCTTAGATTTCAACTAAAGCCAATAAATAACGGCACGGCGGAACAGGAACAAAAAGGGGTAACGATACCAACCGTTGCCGCTAAACCATTGCCAAAAATCGTCCGCTTGCCACTAATCCAATAGCGAATCTTTTGCGGGTCAAGAAAGGTTTGCACCGTTCCCACTATAAAACTAATCACAATTAATAGAGTCAGAACTTTGGGGACATCGTAGAAAAAGCGCTGACCCCAGAGATGAATGCAATGATAAACCCAAAAATTTAGTTACAATTTGGCTAGCTAACCAATCAAATGGATAAAATAAATCAACCATAAAATTATCCTTGGTTAGGTGTTAAATATTAGGTGTTGTTGCAAATGACGAATGACAAATGACAAATGACAAATGACGAATAACTTAAGACTGCAACAACGGTTTAATTTGTTCTGGGGAAATTACCTTTCCTTTACTCACCACTTTGCCATTCACAGCTAACGCTGGAGTAGACATAACCCGTCGTTTAGCAATCTCCACAGGGTCAGTAATTGGCACGACTTCAGCCGCAATACCCAAAGACGCGATCGCACTTCGGGCATTTTCCTCTAATTGATGGCATTTTTTACAACCCGTTCCCAGAATTTCTACCGTAAGCGTATCCACACTTAAAACCTCATAAGAATTGGAATCATGATCAAACCCAGCCTTGTCTTCACCGCTATAATCAACATCCTTAAAGACAACACACTGGCGTTCTTCACCCAACCGTTGAGCATTTTCTTGACAACGATTGAGCAAAGGTAATAATTCTGCTCGAAGCCGTTGCAATTGCTGGATATTGTCTTCAATTTGCTGAATTTTTTTCAGCAACATCTGATAAACTTCACCACAAGACAGAGAATTACCATCTTGCAATACCAGTAATTCTTTAATTTCGTCCAGGCTTAAACCAAACGCCTTCGCCCGACTAATAAAGGACAACCGTTCAATATCCTGGTCATCAAACAAGCGATATCCAGCCTCAGTACGTTTCGGACTCGGAATCAATCCAATCCGTTCGTAAAAGTAAAGGGTTTGGGGATTAAGTCCCAACTTACGCGCCACTTCACCAACTTGAAGCATATTGCCCCAGCTCATATCAGAATCCAGTGCCTTAATCATAAACCTTATACCTAGGTATAAAGTCAACCCCTAGTCAGAGAATATTGCCACAAAAAGTCCCTCCCCGTGTTGGGAAGGGTTCATAGCCAATCCGGGTTAACTACTCTCTTGATAATCCTGACTTTTCACGGGATCTGGAAAACCTCTCTGGAAAACCTCTCTCCGAACCTCTCCCGACGCCTCTCCTACAAGGAGAGGGAAGCGGAATATATTTTTTTATTTGGAGAGGCTTTGAATTCTTCCCCTTCCGTGCAAAAAAAGCGCAGCATCCTCTGTCCTCCCCCCTCGCAGGGGGGAATAATCCAGTCCGCGCAGGCGGACTTTGTTTGTGTAGCAGCGACTTCTAGTCGCCGTGGCAACAAGAGATTAACCCAATGCATCAATTAACTTAACAACTCGCTCTTTAATCTCATCTCGTACTCGCCGAAACGTCTCAATCGGTTCACCCGCCGGATCATCCAATTGCCAATCCTGAAACACCTCCCGCAATATCCAAGGTTCAGGCAAATTAACCCCACAGCCACACAAAGAAATCACTGCATTATAATCATCAGGATTAAAATCACTTAACGGCTTAGACGTTTGGTCACTAATATCAATCCCAATTTCCGACATCACCTCAACCGCCGTAGGATTCACTTCAGACGCCTCCAACCCCGAACTCGTCACCGCAACTTTTCCCTCTCCTAACGTGCGAGCAAATCCTTCTGCCATTTGGGAACGACAGGAGTTTTTTTTGCAGACAAACATAACTTGTTTCATGGTAATCCTGACTACTAATTTTCGTTGGTTTACTACAATCTAATCTTTGAGGCATTAGCCGAAACTAAGTTCAAAAAATCACCGCTATTCCTGTCTATCCCTTAATATTCAGCAATAACAATAAAGCTTTGACCTGTCTTTCCACTTCATCGCGAACTTGGCGAAATACCTCTATCGGTTCATCATGGGGATCATCTAATCGCCACTCGTAGAAAGTTTCCTTTATCAACCACTCCTCCGGTAAATCTTTACCACAGTCACACATCGATATCACAGCCGGAAAGTCTTCAGCATTGAAATCACTCAACAGTTTAGACTGGTGCTGACTAATATCAATACCCACCTCAGCCATAACCTGAATCGCCAGTGGATGAACCTGACTCGCTTCCAGTCCAGCACTGGCGAAGGAAAATTTCCGATTTTCATCTAAAAAGCGAGCAAACCCTTCTGCCATTTGGGAACGGCAAGAGTTTTTTTGACAGACAAAAATTACTCTTTTCATGGGTCAATAACAGGATCAAGGATGGTGAGTTTAAGGAAAAGGGAAGTCTGTTATTAGCTCGGATCATTTGTTATGGGGATAAAGAATGACAAAGAGAATGATTAGTAAGGGTTAACACAACGCGGATCACGCAATGTTGCCTTCTCCGGTTCCCGTGGAAACCACATCGCTGTGCGCTTACAAAACTCCACCAACATCAACATCACAGGAACTTCAATTAACACCCCGACAACCGTCGCCAACGCCGCCCCCGAATTCAACCCAAACAGCATCACCGCCGTGGCAATCGCCACCTCAAAATGATTACTCGCCCCAATTAACGCCGCAGGTGCAGCATCTTCATAGGTCAAATTCAACTTCAACGCCGCCACATAAGTGATCAAGAAAATAAAATTTGTCTGAATAAACAACGGTACAGCAATCAGCAAAATATGTAGCGGGTTATTAATAATCAGTTCTCCCTTAAACGCAAACAAAAGAACCAACGTAATTAAAAGCGCCGCAATCGAAATCGGACTCAGATACTTAATAAATCGCCGTTCAAACCACTCTTTTCCCTTATGTTTAAAAATCCAATACCGACTATACATCCCCGCCGCTAACGGCAACCCCACATAAATCAGTACCGATAACACAATGGTTTGCCAGGGTACAGTTAAATTATTCGCCGCTAATAACCATCGTCCTAAGGGAGCATACAGAAACAACATAACCAACGAATTCACCGCCACCATCACCAAGGTATGTCCTTGATTACTGTAAGACAGATACCCCCACATCAAAACCATCGCCGTACAAGGGGCAATGCCTAATAAAATTGCCCCAGCGATGTAAGAATTTGCCAAGGTAACTTCCGCCCCACGAATGATCTCCGTTTGCGATAGCAAAGGCTGAAACAACCAACCCAGGAAAAACTGGGCAAAAACCACCATCGTGAAGGGTTTAATTAACCAATTCACCACCATGGTTAAAATCACCGGTTTCGGCGCCCGCACTGCCTGAGTTGCTTGGGTGAAATCAATTTTCACCATAATCGGATACATCATGAAAAACAGGCAGATGGCGATAGGAATGGATACCTGATAAACACTCATGGCATCCAGTGTCACTGCCACACCGGGAAATAATTTACCCAGGGCGATACCTGCAAGGATGCAGAGTACTACCCAAACGGTGAGATATTTTTCAAAGAAACTAAGTTGACCCCCAACTTGGGGTGGTGATGGTGTGGCGTTAGATGAATTAGTACTCATAGGAATGAATCAAACTGCAACCGCTAATAGTTAAAACTTTTTCTGTTTGCGTAACAACTCACCGATAGTGAGATTAAATTCAGCTTGACCGTCAAAGACAGTGCCTACCTTGTTTTGAAAGAAATGCACGTTAGCTAGGTGATACCCCTCCTCTGGTAGCGGCACATAGCCAACCGAACTGACGATTACTGGGGCATTCTCCAGGTAAAACGCCACAAATTCTCGTAACGCTGGGTTTCTCTGGGCAGCCGCCCCGTTAACGTAGATAAACAACGGTCGAGTTAAGGGTTGATAGGTTGCATTCTCAACGGTTTGACGTGAGGGCAAGACAGCCCCCTTGCCACTATCAACCGCGATCGCTTTTAATGTATCTTGATTGGTTTCGTAATAGGCTAAGCCAAAATAGCCCAAAGCATTTGGGTCTCGATTCACCCCCTGTGCCAGGATTTCATCATCCTCACTGGCGATATAATCGCTACGACTCGACCCCGCTTCACCGACGATGGCTTCGGTAAAATAATCAAAGGTGCCAGAATCTGTCCCCGGACCATATAAATTTAAAGGTTTCTGGGGAAAAGACTCCAGGACTTGATTCCATTGAGTGATTTGGCGTTGGGCTTCGGGTGCCCAGATTTTTTTCAACTCTGCCACCGTGAGACTGTCTACCCAATCATTTTCGGGATTCACCACGACAGTAATCGCATCAAAGGCAACGGGGAGTTCAATGTAAGCCACCCCGAATCGTTTGCAGGCTGCCATCTCATCGGCTTGAATCGGGCGAGAGGCACCATTAATATCGATTTCACTGGAACAGAATTTTTTAAACCCACCTCCTGTACCCGAAAAGCCCACGCTGACATTGACGGGCGCTTTTGTCGTGGCTGTAAATGCCTCAGCAACAGTCTTGGTAATCGGATACACCGTACTCGAACCATCGATTTCAATCGGTTGGGGCGACTGCGACTGAACTTGGGAACAGGCACCCAAGAGTGCCGTAGCCGTGGCGATTAGCGCCAGTTTTGTCCATGGCAGGATTTGTGGTCTGGGGATAACCTTCATTGAACTCGACCCCCTTCTAGAACTATGGGATTACTTTTAACGTATCAAAAAAACTTGATTTGTCAAGCCCTTATATCCACGATTGAGGCGATGTAGAGCAGTAGCCAAGACTCCAGAGGCAGGAGACAGAGGGCATAAGGCTGATTATAGCGATACTCCAAAAAAAGTTGATATCGGACAATTGTAGAGATGCGCCATGCTACGTCTGGAACACCCCTACGCCCTTGAACCCCAGGTATTAATCCGAACAGGGACGACCCGATAAAATGGGGCTAAAGCGGCGGTATTCTGCCAAATATTGTTCTAACAGCACAAATTGAGGCAAATTCAGGCTGTAATAAACCCAACGCCCTTCCTGACGGGCGCGAACCAAGCTAGCTTCTTTGAGAGTTTTCAAGTGAAACGATAACTTCGACTGACTCACTTCCAGCACTTCGCAGAGTTCACACACACACAGTTCCTGTTCTCGCAACAGTTCCAGTAGTTTGATCCGAATCGGGTCAGATAAAGCATGGAAGCTGGAGGTAATCAGACTCAGATTGGTCGGGGAGGCGGTGCTTTGCATCAACTTTTCTTGAAACGTCTCCTTAATTGTAGCTGAGGTGCAAGGTAGAGACGTATCAGGGCGCGTCTTTATGTGATAATTCGCCTTCTTTTACTCCCCTTTCAAGCTATTAGACTTAAGTAGTTGACCCAAATACAGTTCAACGAACATTTCAGCAGCAGCCGGATTGAGTTTCTTTAAGGCGGAAACAATATCAGCGATGGTATCCCCTGTGGGAAGGACGCGATCGCACGTTTACCCGAAGCCGTATACATATCCTGAGTCGATCTCGGCGTTTCCCCAGGATTTGATTGTTGGCGTAACATCACCGGACGCAAGACCCAGAGTAGAATAGCGATACTCAGAATAATCGCCGTCGGATTATCGCCATACTGCAATAACGGCGTGGGATCGATAGGTGGAGTCGTTGGGTTAAATGTTGCTTCGCTTTTTGTTATGCGGGGGTGAACAATAAGCTGACTTTTCACCGGAAGTCTTGAAATCGACGAAAGTCGGGGCGGGTTTAGTGCAGTTAATGGTTTCAGCCGGAATGTTATTGGTAAAACCCGCCCCTACACAATCATGCACCATACCCTATGAACAACCTAAAACCTCAAAATTCTATGCCGTACCGTGAAAAGTCAGGAACAATAAGCCCCCCTTTTTAAGGGGGGTTTGGGGGGATCTCCCAGGATTAAGATTGCTAGAATCTGGATAGATTTCGAGAAATCAGCGATGTCCCGTTCGGTCAAGATTCATCCAGACAATAAGCCAACAGTATTATCAGCGCTTGAGCGTCAAGGCTTCTTGACTCAGGGAGACTTAGCCGCACATCTAGGAATTGCTCTATCCACAGTTAGTAATTTCGTCAACAGTAAAGCAGTTTCTATCTCCAAATTTGAAGAAATTTGTGAGACATTAGAACTAGACAAACGCGCAATCACTCAACCCGTCGCGCCTAATGCTCCATATAAGCAGTGGTGGCAGTTCTTTCAAGCCGTGTTAGTAGGGACATGATATTATACCAAATCCGGGTTAGCTACCCCCGTTATAACCTAGTCCGCGCAGGCGGACTACCCTTCGGGAAGGCTTCGCATACATTTGTGTAGCAGCGATTTCAATCGCCGTGGAAAAAGGGGGTGATAAAGGCGGATTTGGTATTATAGCAATCGCCATAGCGGTTAGGACGCATCTTATGGTAGAGACGTTGCATGCAACGTCTCTACATTGAAACCAATCACCGAGATGCGCCCGATTCACCTCGATTCTTTAACAGCAACCACCGCCAGTATAGTACCAGGTGGAATCAGTAATCATGATATCTTTTGACATCGCCAAGTTAGCGGCTGTTTTATCACACACCGACGCCGGAACACCTTTTTGCAGAACATGACCCGCGTTATCATCAAAAACCTCTTGGCTTCCACTGTAAATCGCCGTTTTTCCGGTGAAAATGCAAGCACCATCTTCCGGAATCGGCACTTTGAATGCCACAGAATCTAAACTTTCCAGCAGCAACGGCTCATCTAACTTGTAACTTTGACAATCCAACAACCGATAAGGGCGCCGCGCCCGGATTTCGACTTGACCAAACCCAACATGAACCAAATGTTGAATATACTCGTTGTATGTTAAAGCACCCGATAAGCACATTGCCCGTAACCGTTCATCTTGGCGTAAATGCTCAGGAATCGGACGGGTGGCGATGGGGTCACTCATAATCAAGCGTCCGCCAATTTTTAACACCCGATAGGCTTCTTGCAAGGCTTTAGTTAGGTCTTCGGGTTCAAAGATATTAAATAGACAATTTTGAGCGACAACATCAACCGAAGCATCGGGTACAGGTAGGTCAAAGGCATCGCCTTCACGAATGTCGATAAAGCTAGGGTTAAACCAAGGATTATCTTGAGCTGCGCTTTCTAGGTTACGTGTCGCCGCTTCCCGCATCGCCTTGACGGGATCAACGGCAATAACCCGACCCGGACGTCGGGAGAAATAGGCAAATTGCAGGGCTTCTAAACCACCACCCACGCCCAAATAGAGTACCGTTGGCTCGTTTATCAGTTCCGCCGGATGAACGGTGGTTCCACAACCATAGTTCATTTCCTGCATTTGTTGGGGGATTTTCAGTCCGGGGAGTTGCAGGGGAGAACTCTGCACACAACATAACCCCACTTGCGGGGTTTGGGCGACTTCACTGTAGAATTCTGCGGTTGTTTCTAGATACGTCATAGTGTTTGTTGTTTGTCATTGGTCTTATGTCATTGGTCATAGTTGACTCGATGACGATTTATGCTGTCAGCATTCTTTCTCTAAGAGTATTAAACTGGGGTTGAATTAGTTTTTGCTGAGAATCGGTTAAAGTTTATCAATTTTTGAGTTATGGCTGTCGCTATAACAGATGTAAGTAGGTGGACACAATTAAAGTTAACGGTTGAGATTAGGGAACTCTTAACAGGGAACAGGGAACAGTAAGGGTTTGAGGGCGATTTACTTGCATTTAATACTACCGTTTTATGCCAGTCCGACTACTTAGCTCAAGTCCATTAAGATGAATGGTACTAACTGGTATGCTGGTGGGCAATGCCCACCCTACGGTATATCAAGGGTTTTGCCAACCTTCACGCGGTTGCCATGGCTTCCTCGGTGTCTGGAAGAGGAGGGCGCAGACACAGATAGACTAGCGAACCAATTAACGGTATCAGTGCAACTGCCCAAAATAGGGTGGGATTGTTCCAGCCGCGTCGTGCCATATCATCACCCACCAGTGCCGGGAAAAGCAAGCACAATAGGCAAAAGTCCAAACTCATCACATGGATAAAACGGCTGGTTTGCCACTGCTGGATAAAGTTTGCCCAATCGCCGTTGAGGATGCCAAATCCTAGTAATACCAAGGTGCCGAGGGTGAGAACAACACCTAACCAACGGGAATCGAGAATACCCAGGAAAATATTTTTTGAGCCAGGAAATTCAGGATTCGGTTGACGTAAAGCAAGATAGGGGAGTAACGCAAACGCCCCCACACCAAAGGAGACGGTAGCAAACAGCCAAGCGGGAATTTTCTGTCCCCGTCCATCGATAAACACGAAGCAGGCGTATGCTAGCGGTAGAATGCCCATGATGTTGAATAGGGCAATAATTAAGGGATTAATCCCATCCCAGTTGCCTGTGGAAAGATTGGTAATCAGGTCAAAGGTATCAGGTTGCTGGGGAGGCGCAAACAGAAAGGCATAAGCGAGAAAGCCAACCCAGAGTATCCAAAAACCAAGTTGTCTGAGCATAAGTCATGATTGGGAGTGCAAGTCCACCGGGTATCCTGTGCATTATCGCATGAATCGATTGGGGCGATTGGCGTTTTTGCGATCGCGCCGAGGCATTTTTTGCGGTAAAACGGTAATCATCGGTAATTACGACAACAACACCAGAGTCATGTTAACCAGGGAATTCACCGTGCGGCTGAAACTGCAATTATTGCTTTTATGGCAGAAAATTCGACTGTTTGCCCAATACAGACAGGCGTTTTACCTGAAACTGATTTGGCTGGAGTTGCTTTGTTTTCCCAGCCGGGTATTGGGTAAACGGATCAGTTCGCGATCGCTAACCTGGAAGTGAGCATTCTCTCTGGAGGGGCTTTGTTACGCTTGACAGGAGCGAATTAGCGAATTAGATCCCCGACTTGTTCTAGAAGTCGGGGATCTGGTAGTAGTCTAGACGATATGACCACCGATACCTATGACATCGACAACAGCCAAACGCTTCACGCTTGAGGACTATCACCGTTTAGCAGAGTTGGGATTTTTCACCGAAGATGACCGAGTGGAATTAATTCGTGGAGAAATCATGCAGATGGCGGCGAAAGGTACAGCCCATACTAATTGTTGTCGAGATTTACTCGAAGAATTGGCGGGATTAGTTACAGGTCGAGCTAAGTTACAATGTCAAGATCCGATTATTTTGTCATCCAATAGCGAACCAGAACCCGATTTTGCTATTTTACGGAAACGAGCGGATAATTATCGCTTTTCGCTACCCCAACCTGAGGACGTTTACTTTGTTATAGAAATTGCTGATTCAACGCTCAAGTATGACCGAGAGGTTAAGCTGTCACTCTATGCTGAAGCGGGTATTTCCGATTATTGGCTTTTTAACTTAATCGACAATCACCTAGAAGCCTATAGCCAGCCCTATCACAAGGGTCGGAATAGTTTTGGATACAGCTTAAAGCGAATTATATTGCCGGATCAGACAATAGAGTTGCCCTACTTTCCAGATTTAATCCTAGATTTAGCCAAAGTCTTTCCTCTAATTTAAATCAACTATTCCTGAGTTGTCCCATCAGGCATGATAGCACCGTTAAGATTTGCATCACTTAACATGACTCCATCCAGTTTTGCATCTTTCAAGTTAGCTTTTTCTAGATTTGTCCTATAGAATTTTGCCCCACGTAGGTCTGCCTCACTCAAGGTGGCACCATTTAACTTAGCAGAATACAGGTCTACTGCACTTAATTTTGCCTGCTGTAGGTTTGCTCCAGTTAGATTAGCTTGCGTTAGATCGGCTCCACTTAGATTTGCCCCTTGTAAATCCGCTCCAGTTAGATTGGCATTACTTAAGTTGACTCGACATAAATCTGCGGCTTGCAAATTGGCTCCACTCAAGTTGACTTGATATAAATTAGCACCAGCGAGATTGGCTTCTTGTAAGTTGACTCCCCTCAGGTTTAAGGTATTCAGGTTCATACCTGCTAAGTTAGCATTTTGCAGTGAAACGCCAGGAGCAATCAAATAAGCACCCGTTTGAGTCGCATCGAATCCCATCGGGAAAATTGTAGTTGTGCTATAAAATGCTTGTTGGAGGTTAGCTCCTTGAAGGTTGGCTCCTTCGAGGTCTGTCCCAATTAGGTTAACTTGACTCAAATTGGCATGACTAAGGTTAGTTCTCATCAGTTTTGCCTTCTCTAAGTTTGCCGCCTTTAAGTTTGCCCCACTGAGATTTGCCATGCTGAGATTAGTTGTTTCAGATAAACTCGCTTGGCTAAGATTTGCCTCACTCAGATTTGCCTCACGCAGGGACGCTGAACTTAAATTGGTTTTGCTTAAGTTTGCCTTTTTTAGAGAGGCTTTCTCTAACTCAACAAATTGCAGTTTTGCCTGATAAAGGTATGCATCATCTAAGTTAGCTTCATTCAGTTTCGCACTCGATAAGTTTGCATTACTCAAATCTGCTCCCTTGAGATTTGCCCAACGTAGGTTTGCCAAATATAGGTCTACTCCACACAGATTAGCTCCACACAGATTTGCCCGACTGAAGTTGTTATTACGCCAACTGCCACTTAGTTTTGCTCCGGATAAATTGGCTTGGCTTAGATTAACATCTTTTGGGGAGTCTTTCCCAAAATCTGCTCCAGCTAGATTAATTCCGGTAAAATCTTTTTGTCCATTATTATACAGACGCCAAAATTCTTGAGCCGTTATTGGTGCTTCCTGACTCTTGTCTTCAGCTAAATAAGCTTCTAATAGGAGCATATCTCCGTAGACGCCCAAAACTTGAGTGATTCTCAATACCTTAAATTTCTCATCGCTAAAATTAGTTATATCGTTAGATATTCCTTGATCAGGAGTTGGACTATTGGTTAAGCTTGGCTCCACCACCTGTTGTGGCTCAACGCGCCGTTGCAAATCCTCCAACTTATCAGTAAGCTGATTCAACTGACGCTTAACCCCTACTAAATAATTGGCTGTAATAATTTGACGTTCTTCGAGCTGTTCAATTTTCGCAACGAGAGACGCTAAATCTTGTTCTTTGTCAGCCATAGTTGAAAAGCTCCTATGCATCTAAACGGGTTTGAGTCACTACTGATTATAGTAAAATGAATAAAATTTTGGGTGCTTCTGGAGACGATCGCATCCTACGCCAAAAATACCTGAGAAGCCGTAAAATAATCCTCAACGGTGAGGTTTTTGACTGGATCAAGATATCAGCTTGAACGAAGGGCGGGTTTTGTGGAGATGTTATCGGTGATATCCTGTAGGTTAATGGCTGAACCTATCCCAACCCAAAGAATGCGTGACTGGCAAGGGAGTGGTACGAGTAGTGCGATCGCGAAATCTTGATCCTGTGCTAATTCTAGAAAGAATAGACCCATAAAGACCCGATGCTGAATATTCCCTCCGTCCTAGCACAAGAGCTTTCCCTCTGGGCCAATCAGGTGGAAAATACCCTGTCTCTTTTAGCCGAGGGCGCCACGATTCCCTTTATTTCCCGTTATCGCAAAGAACGCACCGGTTCTCTGGATGAAGTCCAAATTCGCGCGATCGCAGAACGCTACGCTTACCTGAGTGAACTCGAAGAACGCAAAGCCACGATTCTGGAGGCGATCGCGTCTCAAGGGAAACTGACGGATGAACTGAAAGCGAAAATCGAGTCCTGTTTCCAGAAAAATGAGTTAGAAGACCTTTACCTCCCTTATCGCCCCAAGCGTCGCACTAGAGCCACCGTAGCGCGAGAAAAAGGGTTGGAACCTCTGGCTGAATTTATTAAATCCCTGAATACCCCCACCGCCAAACCCGTCTCCTTGGAAGCAGAAGCCACTAATTATATTTCTGAAGAAAAGGGTGTCAAAACCGCCGCCGATGCGCTGAAAGGGGCGTCTGATATCTTAGCCGAAGAAGTCGCCGAAACCGCTGAATTCCGGGCATACTTGCGCGACTATTTAATGAAAAATGGGCGATTTGTCTCCAAGATTAAAGACGATTACCCCGAAGGCAGCACTAAATATGAAATGTACCGCAATTTCCAAATCAAGGCAAAGGATATTGCGCCGCATAACATGCTGGCGTTATTTCGCGGGGAAAGCGAGGGAATTTTAAGCCTGAATCTGGACTTTGATCAAGAGTTTGTCCAGTCGTATTTAGAATCAGAAACTATTCGCACGAAAATTCCAGAAGTGCGGCAGTTTTATCGAGAAATGATCCATGATGGCTTTAACCGCTTGATGAAAAATTCCCTAATTACGGAAGTGCGGATGGATCGTAAAGCCTATGCTGATTTTGAATCGATTAAAACTTTTGAAGCCAATTTACGAGAACTCCTACTTTCTCCCCCAGCGGGAATGAAACCTACGTTAGCGATTGATCCAGGATTGCGAACCGGGTGTAAAGTGGCGGTGTTGAATGAAACGGGGAAATTTATGGAATATCAAACTATTTTTCCCCATACCGGAAAACCAACCCAAGCGGCTACCACAGTCAAAACCCTGATTGAAAAATACCAGATCGAATTAATCGCGATCGGGAATGGTACAGCATCGCGGGAAACCGATGAGTTTGTCGGGGATGTGATTAAAACCCTAGAGCGGAAACCGATTAGCGTGATTGTAAATGAATCGGGTGCGTCTATCTATTCCGCCAGTGATGTGGCGCGGGAAGAATTTCCCAATCAAGATGTTACCGTGCGCGGGGCGATTAGTATTGGACGCCGTTTACAAGATCCTTTGGCGGAATTGGTGAAAATTGATCCCAAATCCATTGGTGTGGGACAATACCAGCATGATGTGGATCAAAAGTTACTGCGAAAGAAGCTGGATGACACGGTAGAAAGCTGTGTGAACTATGTGGGTGTGGATTTGAATACGGCATCGAAAGAGTTATTAACCTTTGTGTCGGGTTTAACTCCAACCATTGCCAAAAATATCGTCACCTATCGCAATGAAAATGGCGCATTCCCCAATCGCCGTCGTCTGCTGAAAGTCGCCAAATTAGGACCCAAAGCCTTTGAACAATCCGCCGGATTCCTGAGAATTCGCGGTGGCGATAACCCCCTAGACAATACCGCCGTGCATCCGGAAAGTTACCCCGTCGTGGAAGCGATCGCGAAAGATATTGGGGTTCCCTTGAAACAAATTCCTAAAGCCGCAGATCGCCTCAAATCTATTGATTTAAAAAAATATGTGACGGATACCGTTGGCTTACCCACCCTGAAAGACATTATCCGGGAATTAGAAAAGCCGGGACGTGATCCTCGTGCTGAGTTTAAATATGCCACATTTAAGGAAGGCGTGAAAGAACTCTCTGATCTAAAAGTGGGGATGGAGTTAGAAGGAATTGTCACGAATGTGGCGAATTTTGGCGCATTTGTAGATATTGGCGTGCATCAGGATGGGTTGGTGCATATTTCCCAACTGGCGGATCGATTTGTGGACGATCCCAAAGAAATCGTCAAAGTGGGACAAGTCGTAAATGTGCGGGTTATGTCGGTGGATGAGAAGTTAAAGCGAATTGGCTTATCCATGCGGGCGGCGCAACAGAGGTAAGTAATTTGTCATTTGTCATTTGTCATTTGTCATTCGTCATTCGTCAAAGGAAACTCCGCCTTTGCGATCGCGGACAATCGTTATAATAGGGCAACCCGATCGCAGACGCAATTGCCATGAGCCAGAGCCTAGAACCCAATGTTCTACCTCCTCCGTTCCCGGATCATACCCAACTCCCTGAATCCAATGGCGAATTCGTGAAGAACTTCCAGGAGCATCCCCAAAGCCTTATTCTTACCGACTCCCTCGGACCCATTCTAGAAAGAATTCATCCCGACGGACAATATGCCATTGGACAAGATTGTGGCATATACTGGCGACAAACAGAACCGCCAGAAAAAGGAGCAGAAGCTCCCGATTGGTTTTATGTCCCCAATGTTCCCCCAAAACTAGACGGTCAAATTCGCCGTTCTTATGTAATTTGGCACGAATTTATCGCGCCAATGATTGCCTTAGAATTTGCCAGTGGCGATGGTTCCGAAGAGCGCGATCGCACGCCATTATCCCGCTCATCCCAAGGAGAAAAAACGAAACCGGGTAAGTTTTGGGTTTATGAGCAGATTCTCCGGATTCCTTACTATGGAATTTTTGAAATCAAGACGAACCAGTTAGAGGTTTATCACTTCGTTAATGGTTCCTACCGCCTGATGAACCCGAACCAACGAAACCATTATCCCATTGAACCTTTAGGTATAGAATTGGGATTGCTCCAAGGAACCTATCAAAATCAAACTCAAATTTGGTTGCGCTGGTGGGATAGTGAGGGAAATTTGCTCCTAACTGGAAGTGAGAGAGCTGAACAAGAAAGACAACGGGCTGAACAAGAAAGGCAACGGGCTGAACAAGAAAGGCAACGGGCTGAACAAGAAAGGCAACGGGCTGAACAAGCAGAAATTGCCCGAAGAGAAGCTATTCCCAAGTTATTCGCTATGGGATTAACCGCCAATCAAATAGCAGAAGCCTTAGGTTTACCGATTGAGGACATTAACTCCATGAGTAATCCATCTAACAGTTAATTTGGCAATGTAGAGGGACTCTAATCTGTAGGGACAATTGATAAATTGCCCCTACTATCCCGATCAAAATTAGGACAGATTTAACACTAAACCTTTTATAGCAGTCGCCAAGGCGATTAGGACAAAGCCCAACGCTGAAACCTTGACCAGTCAATCTTTTCCCTTGGAGCCTTCTGCCCTGGAGCCCTCTGCCTTTTGCTATACCATCTGCCTTCTGCCCTGCTTCCAGACGTAGCATGCTACGTCTGGAACATAGCTCCCCCAGCTCCCTACCCCCACCACAACACTTATTCAGTAGACCCTAGATTAAGTCTTCGCCGCCGCATCTTGTGATTCTTGCGGGGGTTTAGTTACGCCCATGCGAATTTCTGAAGACATAGACGCCATGCTAAAGCCGCCAAATCGCTTCAAAATGCTCGTCCGTAGCCGTAAGTTAGGACTGGCAAACCACAAACGCTCCTCAGAATACATGGTTTCGTAGTCGGTAATTAAGGTCAGCGCCTGATCATCTCCCATAATATAGCGACCCGCTACCGGGGCTTTCTCCGCATAGCCCATTTCCCGCAATAGCTTCCCTTCATTGGGCTTATCAGGATCAGCAACTGGCACCAGCACCGTTGAACCTTGATGCTTTTCTTCATCCCAGTCCATTGTGCCATCCCACGTCACTCTGGCACCACAGATAGCTGCATCTGGATCAACCTCATACTGTTGGCATAGCTGAACCACTTCTGGCGCATCAGCCGCGATCATTTCAATCGTAATATCAGATTTGCCATTTTCAGCTTGCTTAAATGCCAGATGGTGACTGGTACGCTGCGAAAACCATCGACCAGCACTCTGCTCAAAAAATTCTTTTATATCCATGAAGTCAGACGTTTCACGTTAACAAAGCTTTAATTGATTTTATCGTTCTCCTGGCTTGTTTATGGTTCATTGTTGACGGTTCATCGCTTCTGGGAAAGCCATGGGCACAGGTTTAGGCTGAGGGTGTCGCCTCTTGCTGGCGGTTCAGGGAGATAGATGCAGCTTGGGCAACTTGGGGATGGCTGTCTTTAGCTAAGAATTTTAATGCTGACTGGCTTTTGTCGGTGGGTAGGTTCCCTAGGGCTTCGGCTAATCGTTGGCGCACTAACCAATCGGGAGATTGAGCAAAGCGCAGGATATCATCCACGGCTTCTATGGCTTTAATTTCACCCAATGCGGAGATAGCCGCCTGTTGTACCACGATTTCTTCACTATCGAGTGCTTGAGTGAGAACTTGACGGGCGCGGGGATCTTTTATATTGCCCAATGCGACAGCCGCGCTGAACCGGACTAACCATTGTGTATCTTCATAGAATGTCCGGACTAACGATTCAAAGGCTCTAGCATCTTCTAGATATCCTAATGCTCCTGCAGCATCAGCGCGAATGCCATAATCGGGGTCAGTTTCGAGTAGTTTCACCAAAATGGGGTAGCATTCGTCTGTCTGTTTTACCCCCAAGGCAAAGACAGCCATCGATCGCACTTGTAAACTTGGATCATCTAAAACCTTCTTGATTAAAGGCACAGCCTCCTCTGCTGGCACGTTACGGAGGTGGGCTAACGCCACCATGCGATCGCGGGAGTTAGCACTATCTAGCTGATCTGAAATTTGCGCTAAGTTAGGATAATCCATCCGCTTCCCCTTATCGTTAAGAAATGTTACATATATTATAGAAAATTGTTTAAGGAAGCGCACTTATCCAGGATGAGCAAGAGGAGGCGATTGAAATCGCTGCTACACAAACTAAGTCCGCCTGCGCGGACTTGGTTATAACAGGGGTAGCGTTCCCCGGATTTGGTATGATGCCAGAAGCGTTGAAAGTGAGGGAACCTGGTACGTGTGTAGGGGCGGGTTTCATGACTATCTTTTCGGTTGCACCCAGATGTAACTAAACCCGCCCCGAATGCCAGGGGTGAATTATTTCCGTCTACTTACTTCTACCTGATTAGCCTTCTCAGCTTTTACCCCTCAACGGAGCAACAACACCGGACAAGGAGACAACCGCACCACTTGCTCAGCCACAGAACCCATCAAAACCCGCTTTACACCTGTGTGTCCGTGGGTGGGCATGACAATTAATTCAATTCCTTTTTCTTTAGCATAGTCCACAATTTCATGACTGGGAGTTCCAATCGAAACCTGATGCTGTACTCCTACATACCCCAGTTCACTCAGCTTGTTTTTCAAAAAAGATTGAGCGTTGTTTTGTCGAGATTCTGAGGTAACTGTTTTCCATATCGTACCTGGATCGACTGCACTCAGGGGCAGTAGAACGTGGATGACATGCAAATGAGATATGTCCTCGACAAACTCTAAAGCCGGAGCCAGTGCGGTAAAGGATATATCCGAGAAATCAGTCGGTACAAGCACCTCGTTCTTTTTTAGCCAGCTCATAATTGTTAATTGTTCATTTCCGTGTAGCTTGTGTGAATGGAAGCGAGTACCATGAATGTTGAATTCAGGGCGGGTTTAGTGACATCTGGGTAGCAAGAAACGATAATAGTGAAACCCGCCCCTACAACCTACAAAACTCAAACTTTGCCGGAATGTATTAGTTTCCCGCTTAGTGGGAATCTCCCAAAGTGGCTCGCTTTTCTGCATAAGTTGGCATTTGCCCCGAACGCAGCCGATCCATATAATTTTTGATGTCTCCCGCCACCTCATTGGAGAGAAAATAAGCTCCAACCAGGTTGGGAAGTGCCATCATCAGCAGGGTTAAATCGCTAAAATCAATCACCGCGCTGGGTGCTACCACAGCACCGATAAACACACAGGCAACAAAAATCAGCTTATAGATAATAATAGTGCGCTGACCAAATAGATATTGCCAAGAAATCTCGCCGTAATAACTCCAGGAAATAATCGTGGAGAAGGCAAATAGGAAAATCGCGATCGCGAGAACAATGGGAAACCAGTCACTAACTGTAGCAAAGGCATTCAGTGTCATCTGAGAACCATCGATCGCTTCACCGGTATCTTGATAGACACCCGTTAGGACAATCATGATTCCAGTCATGTTGCAGATGATGATCGTATCAATAAACGGTTCTAATAGAGCAACAATCCCTTCGCGTACAGGTTCATCAGTCCGAGCCGCCGAGTGCGCGATCGCGGTTGAACCAATTCCCGCTTCATTGGAAAAAGCACTACGCCGTACCCCTTGCACGATAACGCCAATAATACCGCCTTCAATCGCTCCAGGAACAAACGCTTGGCTAATAATTGTGGCGATCGCGCTGGGAACTTGGGGCAAATTTACCACCACAATCCACAGACACCCCAAGATATAGATTACCGCCATCGCTGGCACGAGAAAACCCGTAGTTGAAGCAATTCGCTCAATTCCACCAATAATCACGATCGCGGTTAACACTGCCAAAACTAGACCAATCACCCATTCCTGTATCAAAGGATTCTCAGGAAACGTTTGGATAAAAGCGGCGGCGGCTTGGTTAGACTGGAACATATTTGCACCGCCCATCGAACCAAAAATCGCCAGCACGGAAAAAATAATTCCTAATCCTTTTCCTAGAGGACTCAACCCCATATTGCTTAACCCGCGTGAGAGCATGTAAGCTGGTCCCCCCGCGACTGTACCATCGGGGCGTTCGATGCGGTATTTTAGTCCCAGGGTACATTCCACCAGTTTAGTCGTCATCCCCAGAAAACCTGCCAGCGTCAGCCAAAACATCGCGCCTGGACCTCCCACCTGGATTGCCACAGCCACGCCAGCAATATTTCCCAATCCCACCGTTCCCGACAACGCCGTCGCCAGCGCCTGAAAATGGGAGACTTGTCCCTCTTCCTCTGGATCATCATACCTACCCCGTACCACATCAATTGCATGTTTAAAGGCACGGAGATTGATAAAGCCCAAGCGAATCGTAAAGAAAATGCCCGCCACAATCAACCACAGCACAATCAGCGGGAAACCACCGATACCGAAGAAGAGAACTTCAGCTAGGACAGTAACTATTGCCGAGAATACACTGTCAATCGCACCCAGGAAACCCCCAGATGCTTCAGCGTCTTGAGCGAGAACTCTAACGGGAAAAAAGAGCAGCAACAAAGTGGCTAGCACTAACGCCGCTAGCTTTCCCCGTCTTTGACGTTTAAGCTGCACCGGGGAAATTGGCTGTTGTCTAGGGTATGTCATTGTGAATTTAATTGCCAACTTGATATCGATCAGGTTATTCCACCCAGTCGAATTAGAGGAAGATTATAGCAAAATGATCACGACTTGAACGATAAATAAACAACTTTCGGTCTATCACTGGACTGGGGTTGAGGGTTGATCATCCATATAGCCAGTAGTGAGCGATCGCTAGTCCCCCCTTCAAAGCTCACCCTGACTCCAGTCCCCCCCTTTGAAAGCAGGGGGTTTTATTTTATGGGGCTTTATTTTATGGGGCTTTATTTTATGGGAGCTTTATTTTATGAGGACTTTATAGAGTATTTTAGAACGGTTACCAATTTTAGTCACAGCGTCACTCAAGTTCCAAACCTTCGTCAGCAGAAGTATCAGTACCCGACTTGCGTTCCTGAAGCTGTAACAGAATTTCTGCATGAACTTCGCGAGTGATGGGATAGAAGTATGCCAATACTAACCCACAAAGTAAGAAAAGCGTAGGCAATGGACCCACCACTAACCGAATCGCCAGCAACGCTGAAGCTGGTTGTTCTGGTATCGGTTGACCCGGTTCGCTACTCAAAAACCCTGCCCAATCCAGCGCTTGTCCCACGAGAAACAACCCCAACGCTAATCCCATTTTTTGCAGGAGTACCATAAACGAATAGAAAATTCCCTCACGCCGTTGACCCGTATTTAATTCATCCAATTCAATCACATCGGGTAACATTGACCAAGGGATGAGATAGGCAATAGCAATGCCAAACCCTGCCATGACAAACAGGAGATACATTAAACCAACCTGATCCTGTGGTAAAAAGAATAATCCGCCTTGGGCGACAATCCAGGCACTCATTCCCATAAAATAAACTGCCCGTTTACCGACGCGCTGACTTACCAAATTCCAGACAAACAGCATTACTAAGGCTACAGATTGAACCACTAAGGCGGCGGTAAAATAGGACTCTTGATCCATCCAGTTAACCAAATAATAGGGAATAATCGCCGCTGTTAACTGAAAGGCTAACCAAGAAAACAGATAAATCCCGATGACATACAGAAAAGGACGATTGCTAAAGGCAATTTTTAGCTGTTCTAAAAAAGGGATTTCCGTTTCATTACTCTCCTCCACCGTTTTATGCGATCGCCGTTCCCCCGCCGCCGTTGGATCTGTGGTTCCCCACACACACCAATAGGCGGGTAGAACAGATAGAACTGTACAGATGAGTCCTAAGACTAGATATTGTTCTTGATCATTAGGAATAGCTTGAAAGATAAATTGACCCAAGGCTAGCGCCAGAATACTCCCACCAATGGAGAAAGCAAAGCGAAAACTATTCAAGCTGGTGCGTTCGTTGTAATCTTGGGTCAATTCTGGCGTCAGCGCGGTATAGGGCAAATTGACGCCTGTAAACGCCATGTTGAATAAAATACTGACAATCACGTAGTACCAAAACAGCGCCGACTGATTGATAGGGGGTACAACCCATTGCAGGAAAAAGAACACACCAAAAGGAATACCGGATAGGATCATCCAGGTATGGCGTCGTCCCCAACGGAACCGAGTGCGATCGCTTAATACTCCAACAATGGGATCATTAATCGCATCCCAAATTTTGCCGATTAACAGCACCGTACTGGCTAACCCTGGACTTAACCCAGCTACATTGGTAAGGAAAATTAGAAAGGAGAACGCTAACAGGGTAGCTGTAATCCCCGCCCCCATATCACCCGCCCCGTAAGCCATTTTCGTGGAAAGATTAAGTTTTTCCGGTTGGGTGGGTTTTGGTGGAACTGAAGACTCTGATGGAGCGGGATTACTCATTGCTGTTTTTTCTTGCTTAAACACGTAAATTTAACACAACTTATTCAGTTTGACGAATCATGAGTATTTTTCACTAACGTATTCCTCCATGTCATGGACGTACCAGTTACCCTATTTATTCTACTGACTCAACGGTTTCAGGAGAGGACACCCGATCAAATTGAGTGGGCGACAGGTGTTAATTGATGCAGGCGGATCGTCCCTACAACTGTCTTTCAGGTGTTTATTTTCTGGCGTCAACCCAACCTACAACCGATTCCACTATTTTAAATGCATGTAAAAAACCTCAGCGCCTTTGCAGAACTGATGTTCTTGTTGTCGCTGAGGATTAACTGAAGGATGCGTTTGATATGTTTCTCAATACATAAATAATTTTATGCGATCAGGAAATGATACCATTTATTATTGATTCACGCCTCACCGTTCCTTATTTCTTCATAATTCATAATATTTTCCTGATAGCTTCCTTGAGTCTTGTATTACTACTTTTCAGAACAGTAATATCTAAACGATTAGCCGATTCAGCCTGAAGCAAAGCATTCATCGCGTTGTAATACAAATCGGTGTCGTAAGCCATCAAGATTAGATCAACTCCAGCGTTAATGGCTTTTACCGTAGCCGCCTCTAACCCATCTCGACTGCCATAAACCGCATGCATACTAAAATCATCTGTAATCAGAATGCCATTATGCTGCCATTTGTCTCGAATAATGTCTGTAACAACTT
>NZ_JBKHHI010000017.1:0-31701 GCF_046539235.1 Coleofasciculus sp. | reverse complement strand
GGGACGTACCATGACACGTCTCTGTTGACCATTAACGGTGATTCCTGGTTCAACGCTTTTGGTTTATCAAGACTTAGTGGCAACAACACGCTGGGCGCTCACCTGATTAGGACAAGGGCGACCCGACTCGACATCGCTAATGTTAGATAATGTTGTCTGAGCAATATTTTCCAAAGCATCTTCAGTAAAAAAGGCTTGATGACCTGTAATCAAAACGTTAGGAAATGTTAATAGTCGTTGAAAAACATCATCTTCAATCACTTCGGCAGACAAATCTTCAAAGAACAAATTGGATTCTTGTTCGTAAACATCTAAACCCAGATAGCCAATTTTTCGAGACTTGAGCGCATCAATAACGGCTTGCGTATCAATAAGTGCGCCGCGACTGGTGTTAATCAGCATTACGCCTGATTTCATTTGCGCCAATGATTGAGCATTGATCAGGTGACGGGTTTGGGGCGTTAAGGGGCAATGGAGAGAGATAATATCGGAAGACGCGAAGAGTTCTTGGAGATCAACATACTTGACCCCCAAAGCTTCACAATCAGGATTCGGATACAAATCATACGCCAGTAATTGACAACCAAATCCATGCAGAATCTGGGCAACCAGGAAACCAATTTTACCCGTACCGACAATCCCTACCGTTCGCCCATGTAAATCAAATCCCATGAATCCATCCAGGGAAAAATTTCCTTCTCGCACTCGGTTATAAGCGCGATGAATTTTACGGTTAAGGGTTAAAATGAGTCCTACGGTATGTTCAGCGACAGCATAAGGTGAATAGGCTGGAACTCGCACCACGGTTATGCCAAATTCAGCCGCTGCATTTAAATCAATATGGTTGAACCCCGCAGAACGTGTAGCAATCAGCTTCGTCCCCTGTGCAGCCAGCATCCGCAAGGTTGTTTGATCAAGCTGATCATTGATAAACACGCACACCGCCGGAAACCCGACTGCCAAGGCTGTGGTTTCCTGAGTCAGGCGGGGTTCAAAAAAAACCAGGTCATGATTATAATTCGCATTTGCAGTTTCTAGAAAATTACGGTCGTAGGATTTGGTATTGAAAACAGCGACTTTCATGGTTGTTTATTGTTTGATATAAAGTAAAAACAAACAGCAAATAACTGACTACAAATCTATAGTATATTATAAGACAACATATTGTATATTCAAAAATATATATTGTGATATTAAATTATCGGTAACAGGGGGGATGAGGAGAGGGCGACCCGCTCCAATTAAATGGACACAGGAGTTAATTTATGCAAACGGGTCGCCCCTACAGGAAAAAATTAAAAAATATGACGATATCCACCGTTAACTTTTATTGTGCATTGATATGCCGTAGGGTGGGTTGAGCGAAGTCGAAACCCACCAGCCTTACATCAGTACCATTTTACTTAGGTTGATAAACTTGACGCAGTTCCTCAATTGTGTTGACGGCTGGTAGCGCTGCTAGAATTGCTCGTAACTGTTCCACATCCTGAATTTCCGAGATTTCGGCTAAAATGTCTAACGGTTCGCTGCCAAACTTCAATCTTAACCCTATTTCTATACCTTCTAATAGTCCTTGCCTAATTCCCTGAGTATTATTCCATAACTGACGCAGGTCATCTAGCGTACTTACCGTTTTGATTCCTGTAAGAATTGCTCTTAACTTTTCTACATTCTGAATGGGCAAAATTTCTGGTAATAGGTTTAACCCTTCCCTACCAAATTTCAAGCCTAAGCCCAATTCAATTCCAGCCAACAATCCTTCTCTGATACCCTCTTGACGACCCTCTTGACGACCCTCTTGACGACCCTCTTGACGACCTTTTTGAATTCCAATCCTTTCAACACTGGTAATATAAGGCATTCTCCTTTCCTCCTCGTACTGACCTAATTCCGTCCAAAACTCATTTTCTAACTCTTGCGGTAAGCTCATTACCCAGTCTATAAAATGGAATAAGTTGATTATATCGTTTCGCTCATAACCCCGTTCGTACAATCCCCGAATTAGAGCCAATTTTAATGATTTACGTCTAATTCTATTATTCCTGGTTTCTTGGGCTTGTAAATGCGCCATGACGACGGTAGCAAAGGGATTGCGGGAAGTCTCTAGGATTGACCCCCTCTGAGAATAGTCTAGCAACTTCACCACGGGAAAGTTAAACTGAATCTCACTTGCCCATAGCTGATAACCATACTGATTAGGTCTCCAGGTAGATCGTTCATCTCCCAAGATCGCTAAACTGGCAACGTTTCGCTTATAACGGTCAAAAATTCGGTAATGGTAAACGAACATCCGTTCAGCAAAGTTCGTTTCTTCCTGGCTTTGAACTTCAATGTGGATTAAAACCCACGCTTCTTCACCCGTGAGCAAATAAACTTTGGCTAGCTTATCAGCTAAACGCCGCCCTACTTCAGCATCGCGCACCACTTGTTGCAGTTCTTTATCTAAAAATTCGTAACCTCGACTCCAATCAATTTCCGGCTGCGCTTCAGGTAAAAAGAAGGCGATGAAGTCTTCAAAGTAGTTTTCTATGGCATCTTTCCAGGGGCTATCGTAATCGATTGGAGTTGGCGTCATAAGTAAGTAGGTGGACACAATTAAAGTTAGCGGTGGAGATTAGGGAACAGGGAACAGGGAACAGGGAACGGTAAGGATTTGAGGTTTACTTACAGCAGTTTTCAAGTTATAGCAGTCGCTAGGGTCATTAGGACATTAAGATCAATGCCATGTATTGTGTTGAGCCATGCCTAGTTAATGGTGGGGTTAGGGCGGGTTTTGTTGTTCAGTTAATGGGAACAAAGTGAATGAAGTCCCTAAACCCGCCCCTACATAAGACGAATGACGAATGACGAATGACGAATGACAATCCTCGCCATTAACTTTAATTTTTACAACCTATTTACTTCCCTATTCCCTAAAGCAACGAATTAGGGCTTGCTGCACAAGTGTGGAAGGTACACCAGATAAGGACTTCAAGCCATTTTTGCCCCCAACAAGTACAAGGTTTTTACACCTTTACACTTAAAATCCTGGGATTTTCGCTGACTTTTGCGCCGAATTTCACCTCAACAGAGGCTTGAAACTGTTGCCTGTTGCCTGTTCCCTGTTCCCTCCCCCCACCACAAGACTTATTCAGCAGCCCCGAATTAATTCTGCCACAGACCAAGCTTGGGCGATCGCGCCTTGGGGGAGATGGGGTTCGTCTCCATCGAAAATCTCGGAAATAGACCCAATACAGGCTTGATGCTGTAGATGATCTAGCAAAGGTTTCCAGTCAAAGGGAAGCGGTTGAGTGGGGTAGAAGCGTTTCCACGCCCGACAAAACGGTCCAATCAGCCAACTCCAAACCGTTCCTTGGTGATAAGCACTATCCCGATGCCAGCGATCGCCATTATAATAACCAATGTACTCAGGATCAGCCGGATCAAGGCTTCGCAAACCGTAGGGAGTTAACAAGCGATCGCGTGCTACTTGCAAAGCCTGTCGTGCTTGATT
Organism: Coleofasciculus sp.; assembly: GCF_046539235.1. Lineage (GTDB taxonomy): Bacteria > Cyanobacteriota > Cyanobacteriia > Cyanobacteriales > Coleofasciculaceae > Coleofasciculus. Next base: position 28,208 of record NZ_JBKHHI010000017.1, on the reverse strand, counting down.
CTCTGTAAAGCCACAATGATACAGAGACAGCGCCACTACCGCATTGGGGCGAATTTGAGCATTGCGGTGATCATCGGGTTCTATGGTGTCATAAAAGTATTTTTTATCGGGATTCCAAAACCGCTGCAATGACGTTTTTACCTGTTGCGCTTGCTGGATATAATGTTGAGTATGGTGCAACAAACGCACCCGATCCTTAACCGCCCCCGTTGCCATTTTTTCCGTCCATTTACCAATCCAACACAACGCTGAATACCAAAGTGCATTAATTTCAATCACTTTTCCTAGACGAGGTGTAATCGGTTGACCATCCAGCACCACATCCATCCAGGTAATCGCCACATCCGGCGCGTCCCAAGTTAGCAGTCCATCTACGGCGTCAACTTGAATATTGTAACGAGTACCTGCCGTATAAGCTTTGTAGATTTTTCGCACCGTTGGATATTGCTCAATCAAAAAATCCCAATCTTGGGTGATTTCCAAATACAGTCCTAGGGTTTCTAGCCACCACAAAGACGCATCAATACTGTTATAAATCGGATCAGTCTCTGCATCGGGAAAGGTATTAGGAATTAAACCATCGCGACAATAATTGCCAAAGGTTTTGAGTAGTCCCCTGGCTAAAGTAAAACGTCCTGTCGCTAATGCCAATCCGGGCAAAGCAATCAGTGTATCCCGCCCCCAATCATTAAACCAGGGATAGCCAGCCATAACCGTTGGACTACTAATCGAGGCACACCAAGCAATAAACTGATCGCCAGCTTTGAGTAACTGACGCCAAATCTTTTCCCCATCTTGGTGTGACTGCATCGGAGATGGATATCTAATTTCAGCTTCCAGACGTTCCATCGGAACGTCTCTACAGGCTGTCTCAACTAACTGATTTTGCCTGTCTTGTTCAGCTTGCACCACCGCCTCAAACACTTGAGCATTTAACTGGAGTGGTGCTGTATCTTGGGGACATCCCACTCGCGCTTCCAACGTAACTGTTGCGCCCGGTTCTAGAGAAATAGTAAGATAGCCAGGACTATAGAGATCTTCGCGATCGCCTAACCCGCGCTGGTTTTCTTCAGGATAGTAGTAATTCCAATACCACAATTCATCCGGTTGATACTCTCCTACACTCCAACCCAACTGCCAAGGCGTACCCACTTGACCCTGGCGCATGGCTTGCAGGTAAAGGCATTGATGTCCAATTAATTGAGAGAATTGTAAATTTTCTGCATCGAATTGCTGGTGATGAAAGTTGCGATCGGCAATCAAAGGACGTAACCTTAAGGTTGCTATCTCACTACCCTGATAGCGATACTGAATCAGAATCCGGTGACAAAATTCCCGTGTTTCCCTAGACGCTTCCTCATCCTCAACTAACCCGTAAGGCATAACCAGTTGGCGTGTCAATTGCCACTGCTGGTGACTCCAAACCCACTCAGGAACAGGATCAGTGTCAAAAGAACGCAAAAATTGATAGCCTACCGGATCAATCGTTTTACCCCCATTCCAGAAATTGGTCGAAAGCGCCCAAATCTTGCCCCCGATCTCCAGACTGGTATCCAAATGAGAGAATAATAACGTCCGTTGTCGGGGCGGATCGAGTGCAGCAATCAACCAGCCGTGATAGGTGCGAGTACGAGCATCACAAACCGTACCACTGGCAAAACTACCTAATCCATTCGTGAGCAGCCATTCCCGTCGATCTAAATAATGCACCACAACGTTTTTCTCCCAATAGAACACCCAACCAGTTGTCACAAAACCTTCACAAAACCTTTGGTATTGCTTTTACCCGGTTTCTCAAGCTCAAAAACCCAACACTGTTACTGGAAGTAGTCTAGTTTAGCGAATAATCGTTTGACGTCAATCTATCCCAGAAAAAATTAAGGTTTCACCCCAATTTGACGTAAACAGCGTAGAGACGTAGCATGCTACGTCTCTACGTCTGGGCATGAATGTGCGATCGCGGATTATGACTTGGTATTTTTGTTACTAGGGGAGAACTATTTGCGATCGCTCTCTCTTCCGGTTGAAACCTCGTCTACCCAGACTCTTTGGTGTAGCTCAAGGGTGGAGTCCAGACTCATACTCTAAAGCCGTTAAGGACATCATTGGTATGGGATATGATTACGTTGCTTTAGGAGGACTTGCGAGAACACCCAGCCAATAAATTATCGACATTCTTGAAGCAATTTACCCCTACTTAACTCCGAACACACGGATGCACTTGTTTGGCGTTGGACGAATCAATGCGACTCCAGCTTTCCGTCATTTAGGTGTGACTAGCTTTGATTCAGCCAGTGCTTTGGGGCTGCTATAAGATTATCAGGCTCTTCATGAAGTCAATTGTAGGGGCGGGTTTAGACGCTTAATTTTGGTATATACTGATAACTTCAAAGGCAAAACCCGCCCTTCCTCGTCGTCAACCTAGGCAATAGCATATAACTATTTGAACCACGAGGGAGGGGAAAGAATAATTGCTCCTTTAGGATGAACTGTGATAGTATCCGAATGCTGGTTCAACCAATCATAGAAAATATTCGCTATTGTTGATTGTTCATTTATTTTATGAGCATTCATTGCTAAGCCTTTCGTCAGGTGTAGTCTCGCCCTGCGACCATCAAATCGGCTATCATTCCCATCCAAATTTACATAAACATCAACGCCCGAAGAGGCGATCGCATAACTGGGATGAGACCTTTTCCCGGAAGTCGATGTTGAAACAGCCCATGGGATTGACCAAACCTGTGGGTAAGTCCTAGTCGTTATGACTATGGATTATGATATAGTCGTAACAGTTCGTAAATAATCTGTGTCTATTGACTAAAACTGATAACCTATAGCGAACGCATACACCAAAACACTCAAGGAGGATAATTTCATGGAAGGATGTCTGCGAGTTGGTCAACCTGCTCCTGACTTCAGTGCGACGGCGGTTGTCGATCAAGAATTTAAGACCATCAAGCTGTCTGATTACCGGGGTCAATATGTAGTCATATTCTTCTATCCGCTAGACTTCACCTTTGTCTGTCCCACAGAGATTACAGCATTTAGCGATCGCTTTAGTGAATTTAAAGAAGTTGGCACTCAAGTTCTCGGCATCTCCGTGGACAGTGAATTCTCTCACCTAGCTTGGATTCAAACTGATCGCAAGAGTGGTGGTGTGGGTGATCTCAATTATCCTCTAGTTTCTGACATCAAGAAAGAAATCAGTACCGCTTACAACGTTCTTGACCCCGATGCAGGTGTAGCCCTACGGGGATTGTTTATTATCGACAAAGATGGTATAATTCAGCATTCGACCATCAACAACCTCTCTTTTGGTCGGAATGTAGATGAAGTGTTGCGGACTCTGAAAGCGACTCAATACGTTCAGGCGCATCCAGACGAAGTTTGCCCTCAAGGTTGGCAACCCGGTGATAAAACCATGGTTCCTGATCCCGTTAAGTCCAAGGTTTACTTCTCAGCCGTTTAACCTTTACCAAAAGATACCCGGTAGGGGCGCACCGACGTGCGCCCTTTGCCGTTATAGCTGTTGTTGTAAAGGCTAGGACAGATTAAAAAACCATTTGCCATCTGCCTTTTGCTATAAAATAAGTTATTTTATCCGATTCAGCCAATGCTAACATCAACTGACTTTAGGGGTTTATTTAACGAGCGTTTTCTGCGTAATTTTTTTCCCATCCCGGCTACTAATCCGTTGAGATTAGGACAAGTGACTCCAGATTTTGAACTACCGGATATCACAAATAATCGTCAGGTGAGATTATCCAGTTATCGAGAACAGCAACCCGTTCTGCTGGCGTTTACCCGCATTTTTACCGAAAAGCAATATTGCCCCCTTTGCTATCCCCATATTCAGGCGATGAATGAGCAATACGAGCAATTTACTCAGAAGGGGGTAGAGGTGTTAATGATAACGAGTACCGATTTTCAGCAAAGCAAAACTGTGGTCAAGGATTTAGGGTTAAAAATGCCCCTGTTGAGTGATCCAAGTTGTCGCACCTTTCAAGCTTATCAAGTCGGTCAGGCACTGGGAGCACCTTTACCTGCTCAGTTTTTGATCGATAAACAAGGCAAACTTTGCTTTAAACATTTGTTTTCATTCTTATCGCCAAATGCTGAGATGGAGAAGCTACTCTCGAAGCTGGAGTAGTTGGTCTTATGTCTTATGTCATACTCGCTCTTCAAGAAGCAAACATTTTAGCGACTGAAGTGACGCCGGAAGCGAGAATCAAGATGATGTTTTTTCTTTAGATTACAGGAACGGCAGAGAGTTTGTAAATTACTAATATCATTTTGCCCCCCACGGGCAAGGGGAATAATATGATCAATTTGCAGTTTGGTGTCTAGGTAAGTTTTACCGCAGCTTTGACATTGGTAATTGTCGCGTTCAAAGACATAGTTTTTCACTTCTGGAGGAATGGGAATTCGGGGTGTTTTTTTCATTGGTTTTATGGCGTTTCGGGCGCAAGCCTTGCGCCCCTACATGGAATGGGAATTGGCGGCGCTTTGTTTATTAATTTTCTGGTTGATTTTCTTGGTTGATCCTCTGACGCAAATCATCAAGCGGCGATTCGGGTGGATCAACTTTTGGATTATCACTGGTATCTTTATTTCCATCCTCCGGCTCTTCTGTATAAAATTCAAAGCTAACTTTTATTTTAACTTTTCCTTTTTTCCATCGATTAGCACCTAGCTGAAGTATTTCACAATCTACGCCCTCGCTAAACCATCTCGTATATTCTTCATACTCATCGTTTGGTCGCAAAATGGTTTCATCTATATTCACTCCATTGTCAACTAAATTATTATTAATCCTATCTCCTATGTCTGCATCCAATGATTTATCTAAAGCTTGCTTTAATTTATTGACTTTAAATGTATCGCCTCCAAAATCCAAAACATCGTTGTCATCACATTTAGATAGAGATAAATTATTTTCCATGTCAATTTATAGTTATTGAATTTACCCTGACAACTATTTTAATCGAAAATCTAAGTTATTGTAGGTTGGCTAGAGCGTCAGCGTTACCCAACAGGAAATCATAGAAGTTGGGTTTCGTTCCTCAACCCAGCCTAAGCTGTTCGGCATTTAAACCTTAATGTCAATAATGACGAAATCCTTGTAGTGCGTTTAGCGAAGCCATGCCGCAGGCTTTGCATCTTGCTCGCTACCCATTCCCAATTTAAATGCATGACAGCTTACACAGATAACATGGTGGGGATTTCGGGCGCAAGCCTTGCGCCCCTACAATAAATGGGAATTGGCAGCGTTTTGTTTATTGGTTTTCTGATTGATTTTCTTGGTTGATCCTCTGACGCAAATCATCTAGGGGCGATTCTGGATTACTAATTTTGGGTTCTTGGCTTTCAGAGATTTCCTTCACTTCTGGTTCATCAGGGCAAAACTATAGAATCATTTTTATCCTCACTTTTCCTTTTTTCCAGCCATTGCTACCAGGTTTCAGTAACTCACAATTTACACCTTCTTTAAGCCATGAATTTGATTGGTTTAAAAATGGCACTCCACCTCTATCCTTTAACCTGTGAGAACAGTTATGAAGACCTGATTCCACAAATGCTATCTTCATCTGTCTCATAAATTCTCCGACTTTGTACATAGAATTCCTAAAGGACAAAACAGTCTGTTGATCTTCAGCGACATCATCTAACGGCTTAAATTGATCGGTCATATCTAGTTCTAGACTTTCAAGCAAACTTATTTTTGCTTCATTGTAGATCAGAATCTGCTGAGACTACTGTACTCTCAGCTAAGTTATCCACTTCATCTGAAATTGGCACTACACTTAAATCTGACTCCTCAATCATCGGTAGTTGATGATGCCTGTCTAATTTCATCGCCTGTAAACATCGATTAATCCCAGCAACCGCTTGATTATAAGCCGCAATCTTTTGCTCAACTTCCTCTTGCATTCGCTGATTCTGTTGAATCTTATCCTCCGCTTCTTTTTCCAAGGTTTGCTCTAAATACGCACGAGCATTGGGATACTGCTGTAAAATACGATCCGCTTGTTCATCGGTCATTGGTAATAACATCGTTTTTAGAGTTTGATTAACCGTTTGGCGGAAATTGCGGCGAATAGATTTTGAGACTTTGGGTTCAAAATCTAATTTCAATAACTGTCGAATCGCGGGTTCGGCTTCAATCATACTTTCAGCATCATACCCTTGAGAGGTTTGCTGTAAGGTTTCCCGGAATTGATAAATTGAAAATGTCCCTTCATCATAAAAACGGGGACTCTCTCGCACATATCTGTCACACTCGGTTCGCGCTTCACTGGCTAACGCCTGACAGACTAGCTTTTCCACTACCTTTAACTGTTGCTCAATTCCGCCATCATTGCCCAATAATCGATAGAGTTGACTGTAATAATCACTGCGGCGTACTTGTTCCATCAGATAAGCAAAAAAGTGAGAGGCTACCTGTTGAGAGGCTTTGACTAAAACATCTTCTAACTGATTCGCCAAATAATAAAGCGCCTCGACTAAAACCGCAATTAAGGGGGCGGTTGCATTACGAGGATGACTGCGAGTGGCGCGACTATAGGCTTGGGCGACTGAAAATGTATTGAGTAATTCATCCAGGCGTTGAATCATTTGATGTTGGAGTTGGCGAAATTCTATCTCAAAGGCATCACAGCTATTGGTTACCGCCTGATTTACTTCTTCAGCGATGTGAAGACAAAACTCCCTTCCCACTTGTTGTAATTCTTGATTCAGCCGTTCTAACTCCTGGGCTTTCATCGCCTCTATTTCGTGAGGTTGACTATCTAAATCTCGCTGAATACCTAGATAATGTTTCTTGAGATTAATGCATAGGGGTTGTAAGTCATCAGCTAGATTGGCAAATAACTGCGGACGCTTTTCCTCGGTAAGATAGCGAGTAATGGATGTGCGAAACTCTTCAATCCCACTATCTTGAATCAGTTTATCTAGGAGTGGTAGTCCCCATTCTCTAAGAATTCGCACATAGTTTTCTTCGGGGGTTTCATACCCTCGGACAGAGGGTTTAAACTCACTCCCCACAAATTTACCCGAACCACAATACCGATTAAATTCATTCACGAATTGTGGCGTTTCATTTTGACTACCTATCCCTCTGACAGCCTGGGCTAAAATAGAATCTAAGCCAAAGCGATCGCGTTCTGTGGTATGCTTAATTTGACTGCCATAAAATCCCAGTAATCCGCTGGTTTTATGAACCTTGGGTGTATCCCAAAATTGGCGACGAATCAACTCATCTAACCGCTGTCGCAACTGGCTGTTATACCAGGTTTCATCAATACGATTGAAAATATAAAAGACGCGATCGCGAATTCCTGGATTACTACGAATCGTCTCCAGCAGTTGCGTTTCCTCCGTTGTCATATCCCCAGCTAAGGCTGGTTTCAACACACAAACCACGGCGGAGGTTTCGGGATTTTCTATCTTGGTATAGGTTAACTCGGCATCTTGCTTAACTGGTGCATCAATTCCTGGCATATCAATTAAAACATTACCATCCTGTAATAAGGGATGATGGCAATAATATTCAATCCGCTTGAGAACCGCACTATTACTTCCCCGACGCGCATAACCTGCTGCTTCTTGGAGATTAGAAAAATAAAACTGTTCCATCGAATACGTCGCATGGCTGGTAGAATGGACGCGATCGCGGTTTGCTAAAAACCCTGCCATTAGCAAGTCCAATGCCTTTGCTTGTTTGGCGCGTTCTGATTTACTTTCTCCCCCTTCCTGCTGAATAATCTCTTGACATCCTTGGCGTAAAGTGTTAATTTCATCCGGTTGATGAATATGAGCGGCGGCTTTGGCGGCGGCGGATAATCCCAATTTCTGACATAGGGCTACCGCCTGTTCCCGAATCTCTGCTTCACTCAAAAACGTTAACACCACTCGTTCTTGATCCGTATCCGCATAGGCGATATAACATTCTGTACCTGTGGCGTGTCCCTCGGCGCTATAAAGTAGTTCCCGTTCTAATAGTGCATTAATTAGCATCGATTTCCCTGCACTAAACGCACCGGCAAAGACAATCTCAAATGTGGGAGAAATGGCTTTTTGTAGAGAGGCTTGCACGGACGTGATATCCTGGGATGCTCGTAACGATGGCTCTTGATGCAATAATTGCAGAAGACTGTCTACCTGTTCTTGCAGGTTCTCACATTGAGCTGGCGTGGATGTCATGATGGTAGCGATTGAGCGAAAAGGTGTTTAGTTTGATTGTATCGCCAGTTTAATTTAGAACTTACGCATTGACAAAGTGAACAGAATGTGTAGAAAAAGCAAACTTATTTGATCCCATGGTGATCTATTCTTCGATTGAGACAACAAACTGGGAAGACGCAATCGCTCCTTTGTACTAAACTAGAAGTCGCAACGCCAGACTATCTCATGACTAATCGACCCGACAACCTAGCTATTCTCTAAACCAGCGGGTTTCTTTCACTTATTTCCAGAAAGATGTTGACGCACTGGAATTTGGATCACAAACTCGGTTCCCTGTCCTAAATTACTGTGACAGAAAAGGTGACCGCCATGTTTTTCAACGACGATTTGATAGCTAATCGATAATCCTAAACCTGTCCCCGTTCCCACCGGTTTAGTCGTAAAGAAGGGATGGAATAGTTGTTGCTGAACCTCTTCCCTCATTCCGGGACCATTATCGATAATTCGGATTGCTACCTCTTGGTTATCTAAAGTTTCAGTCTGCACTCGAATTGTGCTAGGGTTGGCTTTAAGTTCGTCCAATGACCGCTTTTTGTTTTGCTCATCAATGGCATCAATGGCATTGACTAACAAATTCATAAACACTTGGTTAATCTGTCCGGCGTAACATTGAACCTGCGGCAGATCACCGTATTCTTTAATCACCTGAATACCCGGATTCTCGCCTCGTGCTTTCAGTCGGTTTCGCAGAATCATCAGGGTACTATTAATGCCCTCATGAATATCTACGGCTTTCATTTCCGCTTCAGCGATACGGGAAAAATTCCGCAGGGAGTAGACAATTTCACAAATCCGCTCGGCTCCGACTTTCATCGAATCCAGAAGTTTGGGCAAGTCTTCTATCAAAAAGTCCAGATCGATCGCGTCCATTTCGGACTGGATTTCGGGTGTGATCTGGGGATATTGCTGTTGATAGAGTTCGATTAAACCTAAAAGATCAGCAGCATAGTCACTGGCATGGACTAAATTACCATAAATAAAGTTAACTGGATTATTGATTTCATGGGCAACTCCCGCGACTAACTGTCCTAAACTGGACATTTTTTCACTTTGCACCAACTGCGCTTGGGTTTTCTGGAGTTTGGCAACAGTTTGCTCAAGCTGTTGGGCGTGGGTTAATGCTTTGGCTTCCGCCTTGCGACTTTGCTTGTAGAGTTCCGCTTGTTGGAGTGCGATCGCTAATTGATCGGCGATGGTACAAATCAACTCCACCTCGGCGTCTTGCCAATTGTAGGCTCGATTATCCATCATCAGCCCTAGAGCGCCCCAAACCGAGTTACCACAGTGCAGGGGAACCAACAACCACGCCCCCGGAAACTGTTGGGCAACTGCTGTATTGGTTGTGTCTGCCAAACAGCGGGTATCGTTAATCCGCACCACTTCTAAGCGTTTGAGTCGCTTCGCTAGGGGATTATTTTCATCGGGAATTTCTACACCCAAGGTTTTGAGCAAACATTCATCGCGACACGACTCCGCTACATTTACCCAGAGTTGGCGTTCGGGAATATACTGGATGATTTGAGCGCGATCCACTTGCAAAAGGCTCTCAATTTCCTGGGTGGCGGTAGAAAAAATCGTTTCTAAGTCGAGTGAGCAACGAATCGCGTGAGTTAGGTGATTGATCGCTTGTTCTCGTTTGAGGTGATACTGAGCCTGATGGTACAGTTGACTTTGACTGATCGCGATCGCGACTTGGTCGGCAATGGCGACGATTAATTCTACCTCTGAGTCTTGCCAGGAGTAGGGATGATTGGTTTTGCCTAAGGTTAAACTCCCTAATATCTGAGAATTAAACTGCAAGGGAACCCATAACCAAGCTCCTGGAAAGTCTTGAGCTAAATCTTGGTTAAATGTACTCGTATCCTCGATGCGAATAATTTCTAATTGCTTGAGTCGTTCAGCCAAAGGATGATTGTGATCAGGAATTTCCTGTCCCAGGGTACTGCTATCCTCTAGAGAGCGGCGATATTCTGCCACGGATAACCAACACTGGCGTTCTGGCGCATATTGGACAATTTCCGCCCGATCAACGGGTAAGAGTTCGCCAATCTCTTGGACGGCTGTCTCAAAAACTGTAGTTAAGTCCAATGAACGCCGGATGGCTTGAGTCACTTGATTGAGGACTCGCTCTCGCCAGAACAGAGATTTTGCCTGTTCGTACAGTTGGCTTTGTTGAATGGCAATAGCAACCTGAGAAGCTAACCCGTCGAGTAAGTCAATCTCAAAGGATTGCCATTTCCGGGGTTGGCTACAGTGATGGGCAATGAGTAGTCCCCACAAGCGCGTTGGGCTTTGGTTGGGGGTTTGAACATTGAGTTGAGATTGGGGGATGGGTAGTGGTTTTTCACTGTGGACAATTGGCACAACCAGGTTAGCCCGTACCTGGAATTTGGCGAGTAAGTCAATATAACATTGGTTCAGATTAGCTGTATAGATATCGTCCAGGGTTCTGACTCGACCTTGTTGGTAGAGCGAGATATAGGTTTTCTCAAAACAGGGGTCGTAGATGCGGTTGCCTAAAATCGAACACCAGCGCGGGTCTACGGATTCAACAACCACCTTACCACTCCAGTCGGGATTGAAGCGCAAAATAATCACCCGATCCGTTTGCAGAACTTGTCGCACCTCCGCCACGGTGCGTTCGAGAATGTCCTCTAAGTTCAGCGACTGACGAATGCTTTGAGTAATTGCGCCGATTAACTGCTCTCGCTGAACCTGTTGTCGCAGTGTTCCTTCTGCTTGCTGGCGTTGGTGGATTTCTGTTTGGGCTTGCTGATAGAGTTCCGATTGTTGAATGGCAATTGCTGTATGGGTGGAAAGCGTTTGCAGCAATTCGATTTCCCAGGGTTGCCATTTTCGGGGGGTTTGGCACTGTTGAGCCACCAGCAATCCCCATAAGCGCTCCTCATGAACGATGGGGATAACCAGGTTAGCTCTCACCTGGAATTGAGCTAATAATTCAATATGACAGTCGGTTAAGCCAGCGTTATAAATATCTTCGACGGATTGGACGCGCCCTTTTTGGTAAAGGTGGATATAGTCTTCGGCAAAGTAGCGATCGTTGATCACGGTTCCGGAAATCGGCTGCCAGTTCACGTCAACGGATTCAACTTCCACGATACCACTCCCATCTCCATAGAGGCGAAAGACAAGCACGCGATCGCACCCCAAAATTTGCCGCACTTCGGCGACGGTGGTATTGAGAATCTCGTCTAAGTCTAAGGAATAGTGAATCCGTTGCGCGATCGCACCAATTAACCGTTCTCGCAGATATTGCTGTTGTACAGCTGTTTCGGTTTTTTTGCGATCGGTAATATCAATGCAAGATCCGATATATCCTAAAAACCGACCACTAGGAGTAAATCGAGGCGTTCCTGTATCTAAAATCCAGCGATATTCTTTATCTGCTCGTCGCAAGCGATATTCCATACAAAAAGCTTGACGAGCATTAAACGCCTGCTGATACGTCTCTAAACAAGATGGTAAGTCCTCATCATGCACTCCCTCAGCCCAACCATTACCCAGTTCTTGTTCCAGAGTGCGTCCAGTAAACCGCAACCAGCCCTGATTAAAAAACGTATATAATCCATCTGTACCGGACATCCATAACAGCACAGGGGCATTATCTGCCATGGTGCGGAATCGGGCTTCACTCTCTTGCAGAATGTCTTGGGTGTATTTGTGATTACTTAGTTGTTCCGTTGTCGGATCGGCTAGGCTAGGTGCTAACCGATCAGCTTTTGGTTGCGATATGTCTGCAACGAACTGGCGATTCGTGCTATCACGCAAGCGATAAAGTATTGTTCCTCCCTGGATAGAAACTGGCTTAACATTAACCAATAAAGTACGGGGTTTGCCTGTCTTATCGGTAATTTCTACTTCAACATTACGAACATTTCCCGCGACAGCTAAAGCTTGCCAATTCCAGGGTAAGTTGCCCAGCAGGTGAGTAATATTACCCAGAGCGTGGACTTCCGACACAGAATAACCCAAAATAGAGGTAACATGAGGACAAATATAGGTAAAATCACCGTTGTCATTGGTGATCAAAACAGCTTCATCATTATTGCGATCAGAAGTTGGGAGCAACCCTTGTGATTTAGCTGTCCTCATCTCTTCACAAACTAAGCTGATCAGCGAATTTGAGGCAGTTATCGGAATCAAACGAATTCTTGCCTTAACCCAGACAATCCTACCATCTTTACCAATTAACCGAGTTTCCCAGGGATGAATTTCAGTCGGATGCTGGCTTAGATGAGTCAATATGGCTTGATATCGGCATTGGCTTTCTGGCTCAAAAAGCCGATGAATTGGCTTTTGGACTAACTCCCAAAAATCATACCCCAAATAGGCTGCACCGAACTGACTTACATCCAAAATCACCCCATCAAAATTAAGGGTGAAATAAATGCAGGGAAGTGTCTCATACAATATCCGCATCCATTTTAGTTGATCCGGACTATTGCCTGTCCATGATAATTTTCCAGGCTGATAATTCTTTTTCGCAATGTTCATCCATTGGGACTTTTTTAAATCGAATCTTTTCATAAGTTGACTCATGCCAATTCGATGATCAATTGAGGCATTTTCTCGATCATAACCCTCAAATTATTATTTATTTTTTACCTTTAGAGGAATGGCTGTAAAAAATATTTAACTTTGACGGGAGATTCAGACAAGAGTTAGCCTCCTTCACTCATGTCAAATTCCAGACTAGCTCCGAAACCCTTTTCCCCTGTCTTCAGAGAAGCTCAAGCGCAGCGATCATTCTTACCTGGTTATCGCTCGCCATTCATCTCTACTTTTTCTTTTTCCCAGACACTGAAATTGGTGATTGTCTCATGTCAAACTTTGCCAATAAAAAAACACGGCTTGTTTCCGTCTCTCCAGATTCCTGCGTCCGTTTCTCATTCACAGGTTCAATTAGACATGATATGACAATCCATACAGTTTTTGGGCTATCTAATCATAAGCTAATACAAATTCCCATTACTGTGACAGAATCCATGAATAAGTTTAAAAAACGTTATAAATCCGTTACGTATTTTGATTTACTATCCAGCTAAGTTTATTTATCTTTACCAATCCCCAAAGGGATGCACCCTATATTCCTGTATCGTAAAACATTCTATTATATCATATATATCTAAAAAATTACCCTGGTCTGGGAAAAATCCGGAGATGGGGGAGATGTTCAGGTTAGCGAAGCGGGGCGAAGTCCAGGAGTAAACTCACGCGCCATGCCCGACAAGCGAAGCGAGGGGTCAAACTTACAACTCCCCCCCACACCGCTCTAAAGACGTACCTGAGACAAATAGCTGCGGGGATCGAAATGACGGCTTTCCCGGATTTTTTCATAGTACTCCCGCTCAACTGACGTGATATCTTTTGGTGTAGCGATGACAATCCGCACCAGTTGATCACCGCGTCCACCTTTCGGTTGAGTCCAGCCTTTACCGCGCAACCGTAATGATTGACCTGAGCGAATCCCGGCTGGCACATTGACACTCACTTTACCATCAGGAGTTGGCACCTCAATCGTGGCACCCAAGACTGCCTCATCGGGCATCACTGGCACTTCACACAAGAGGTTATCACCCTCGAACTGGAAGAAGGCATGAGGTTTCAGGTCTACAATTAAGTACAAATCGCCCCGTTGCTGGTTGTATTGGCTCACTTGACCCTTACCTCGAACCCGAATCCGACTTCCTGGTTTAGCACCGGGCGGAATCCGCACTTCGATGACTTCACTACCCAAATTAATCCGTTTTTGCGTACCTCGGAAGGCGTCAGACCAGCTCAACGTAATTGTAGCTTCCCGATCAGCTCCTGATCCTGCTGCGGCTTTGCCACTTTCATAGCCAGCGAAATCATTAAAGCCACCAAAGCCACTGGTAAAGTCATTAAAGCCAGCACCCGTTGCGCCGCCTGGAGTAGAGCGATAAGTGTAGGTTCGACGACTTCCCGTCCCTCCTGGCGTCCCTGTAGCGGCTGTATTAAAGCGCCCTAGAAGTTCATTAATAAACTCGTCAAAACTACCGTATTGACCAAAATCAAAATTACCGAAATCAACATTAGCACCCCCAGCTCCAGGGTATCCACCAACTCCGGCTTGCTTCCAGTACTGACCAAACTGATCGTATTTCTTGCGTTTTTCGGGGTCAGACAAGACTTCGTAGGCTTCATTCACTTCTTTAAATCGAGCCTCGGCTTGTTTGTCACCCGGGTTCATGTCTGGGTGGTATTTCCGCGCCAGACGTCGAAAACTCTTTTTAATTTCATCCGCACTAGCCGTCTTGCTCACTCCTAGGACGGCATAGTAGTCTTTAAAGTCAGTTGCAGCCATGAAGGGTTTCTCCTCTACTCCAAGGATTTAATTGATAAACTGGGTTAATATGTCTCTACCTCAAAGCTAGAGTAACAAACCCCAGCATGGGTTTAAGTTCGGATCTTTCTCAATCACGCGATCGCAATTTCCACACCTGACGCCTCAAATAGAGAAGCTGCGGCATTCTCCCCCATCATGCCGCTTTACCTAAACCCACAAAGCATAACTTAGCTGTGGATAGCAGATAATCGTTAGATTAACTCAACTTCTGTTGACTGACCAGTGTGGATTTCCCGCTATCCAGTTAAAGAAACACAGCTATAGGGACGGGAAAAAACGATAGATAATAGTCAAACCCGCCCCTAATTCACCACCAAACTCTACCTTCTAAATGACCGTTCCATCGGGAATTACGGCATTTTTGAGGATAACGACAATGCCATTGCGAATCAAAAAGCCTTGTTTTTCCCGTTCAGCTTCCTCAACGTGATCTTTGTTGACAATTTGAACATCGTGACCAATGCGAGCATTTTTGTCAATGATGGCACGGCGAACTGTGGTTCCTGCACCAATCCCTAAGGGGACACGTCCGGTTTCTACATCGGATTGACGTTCGGCAAAAGGTTCGTAGAAGTCACATCCCATAATCAGAGTGTCTTCAATCACACAACCGGCTTCAATGCGAGAGCGAACTCCCAATACCGAGTGATGGATACGACAATCTTTGAGAATACAACCTTCTCCAATAATCGATTGCGTCACATGACTATCCAAAAGTTTAGTCGGAGGCAAATAACGGGCGCGAGTATAAATCGGTGCCTCTTTGTCGTAGAAACTAAACGGTGGCTGGGGTTGCCGAGTTAAGGCTAGATTGGCATTATAGAACGCTTCAATGGTACCAATGTCTTCCCAATAGTCGTTGAACAAGTAGGCTTGAACGTTATGATCCGCCGATGCGCCGGGGATAATTTCTTTGCCAAAGTCAGTCTGTTCTAGGTTGGCTTGCAACAACTTGATCAACGCCTCTTTACTAAAGACGTAAATTCCCATCGAGGCAATATAGGGTTTTTCCTTTGCCTGATCGGGTTTCAAGCCTAACACTGTTGTATCCACCTGCATTTGCTTGAGGGCATCCCCTTTGGGCTTTTCACTGAAATCAATCACCCGGCCAGTATGATCAATTTTCATCAAACCAAAACTGCTTGCCAGTTTCTCACCGATAGGCACCACAGAAAGGGTGATATCGGCTTTAGTTTCACGGTGGTGTTCCACGAAATGGCGATAGTCCATCCGATAGAGATGGTCGCCGGATAGAATGATATATTCATCAACATCCCACTCCTCTAGGAGCCACAAGTATTGACGAACTGCGTCTGCTGTTCCCTGAAACCAGCTAGGATTTTCAGCAGTTTGTTGGGCAGCTAGGACTTCCACAAATCCATCGGTAAAGCCAGCAAAGTTATATGCGCGGGCAATATGCCGATTCAAGGACGCTGAGTTAAATTGGGTAAGAACGTAAATTTGATAGATCTCGGAGTTGATGCAGTTACTGACCGGAATGTCAATCAGGCGGTACTTACCCGCCAAGGGAACAGCCGGTTTAGCCCGCAACTTGGTTAATGGATAAAGGCGGGTGCCCGCGCCACCTCCGAGAATGATACCTAATACTCTTTTCACGAAACACCTCTGGAATGCCGATAGACTCTCAAGTCTTAGTGTCCGCTTGTGTGGAATTCTTTTCAAGAGGGTAAGGGAGAAAGTTGACTCTCTCCAAAGAAAGAAAAACTCAAAAAACGGCGGGACTAGAGGCACGAAGAGAGACTTCTACCCCAACTAGAGTAATGATTTGAGCCCGGTGTCCCCCTCAACGCTGGGGTTGAACTGGTGAGTTCTACCCCGTTATTATAAATTTCCATTACATTGGGATAAAGAATGGCAAAGGAAGTGAGAGATGTCAGCACAACTGTTACTGGTCGATGACGAACCGGGGATTCGGGAATCAGTCCCAGCCTATTTAGAAGAGGTGGGTGGTTTTACTGTCGATGTTGCCAGTAATGCCAATGATGCATGGCAAATGTTGCAACAAAAAACGCCTGATCTTGTGATCACCGATATTATGATGCCTCAAGTAGATGGGTATCAGTTTCTTAAGAAACTGCGAGAAGACCCTCGTTTCAAATCACTGCCAGTGGTCTTTCTCACAGCTAGAGGCATGACCACAGACCGGATTCAAGGTTATCAGGCAGGTTGTGATGCTTACCTATCTAAACCATTTGATACAGATGAATTAGTTGCCATTGTGGAGAATTTGCTGGAACGTCGTGCTACCACGGCTCAGGAAACAGCGGGTACGGCAGATTTAGGGAATATCGAAAAAGAGCTGACCGCGATTCGGGAAATGTTGGCTCAACGGGGTAATATTTCTCAAACTCCCCCACCCATCCGCATTGACTTTACGCCGCGAGAGCAAAGTGTTCTGGATTTGGTTGCCCAAGGGCTGATGAATAAAGAAATTGCCCGCCGCCTGGAAACCAGTGTCCGCAATGTGGAGAAATATGTCAGTCGCTTGTTTAGCAAAACCGGAACCAATAGCCGCACCGAGTTAGTCCGTTATGCCCTTGAACATGGTTTGACTGAGTGAAACCTGTTTCCTAAGAGGGCATGACGGCAAACGTTTCTGACCGCCTATGCGCCAGCAGGGGGAGCCTAGGTGGTTCTAGAGGTAAGGCGTGGAACTATGGTGAGCAGAGCAGTCTACCGGACAAAACCTAACCAAACCCCAAGGATAACAGCTCTCCACTGGGCCTAAATGCCTGACCAATCACCTTCACCTGAGATAACGTCTCAATCCAAACTCTCGCCCCACAACGCTTTGGGTGATCAGGACGATACATCACCCGACAAGACCCTGTAATCTCCACACCATGAGCGTAAATATTACTCGACCCGCGCTTCACTGTAATCACCGGAGCGCGATCGCCACTCTTGTGATTTTGGCGAATCTGTCTTTGATTGACCGAGAACTAGGGATACAAGCCTCGTCCTTTTAGGACGACTTTTTATAGAAACGCCTTATATCCCACACCTAAAAGGGTGTGGGATATAAGGCGGGTCAGCGTAGGTACGGAGCTGACCAAACTATCTGGTCTTTTGGTTTTCAATGTAGCGCTTAACTGTCTCACTACTAACATTTCCAGCAGTTGAACAGAAAAAGCTTCTAGTCCACATACTTGGGAGCTTTTTTAAATGCGGAAATTCATGAGTGAGTTTGTAAGCCGTCGCTCCTTTGAGCCGATGCATGATGTCTGAGGGGGCAACAGTGGGAGGGCAGTTAAGAAATAGGTGTACGTGGTCTGGCATCACTTCTAAAGCAATAATCTGTTGGACTGGAATCGTTTTACACAGATTAAAACGGACACCAAGAACCTAATCCCAAGTTTCTAAAACGGGCTGAAACTGATATTAAACACGCACAACGTCGTATCTACAAAAAGTTAAGGGTTCAACAGGACGCCGTAAGGCAAGAGCTAGATATTCCAAGAAACACTTAAGAGTAAATAGGCAGCGGAATGAACACGCCAAGAGACTGGCGAGAAACGTATGCAAGTCTAACGACTTAGTAGCCTATGAAGACTTGAGAGTTGCAAATCTGCTCAAAAATCACTGTTTGGCTAAGTCAATTTCTGATGCAAGTTGGTATCAGTTCAGGCAGTGGATAGAGCATTTTGCCACCAAGTTTGGACGATTGGCTATTGCTGTTCCACCTCAATACACCTCTCTTGAATGCAGTCAGTGTAAGGCGATAGTCAAAAAATCCCTCAGCACTAGAACCCATCTGTGTTCGTGTGGGTTGATTCTGCAAAGGGACTGGAATGCGGCAATCAATATTTTGCTTAAGGCAAAATCTACCGGAGGGCATCCGGAAAGTAACGCTAAGGGAGTTGGAACCTCTACGCTACTTGGGGCAACCTTGGTAGAGCAAGTTCTGACGATGAACTTAGAATCCTAAGGTTTTAGCGAAGCGTAACCGTAGGAGTGTCAACCGACCACGTTCTAACAACCACCGCACCCGCTGACCCGATACACCAAGGATCTGTGCTGCTTCTTTTGTTCCCACCAACATCTGCCAAAAACTATTGCGAATCGATAATAGAGACTACTTAACCATAAACCGCACCAAAAAGCAAAATAGTAGTGCTAATCTAGGTGAATGTCACGGACTTAGAAGTCTGTAGTCAGCGATGCCAGTGTTGATGGCGAAGACAGCGCAACGACAAACCTAGCTTAAGAAGCGTGAAATTGCCTTATCTATTCCCCTGCGTATCTAGAAACAGATGGCAACCTTAGTTGTAACCACCGATACATTTTTCAAGACCAAGCCTGTTCAGTCTTCAGAACTCCCCGACTCCGAGAAGCACCCTGTATCCCAGGGAGAATTCGGACTCAAAAGTTACCAGGAGGAAAAGGGTCATTTCCCAGTCACCTTAGCCAATCCCTTAGCGATCGCAACGAATGGTATGTGTTTAAAGGACACGCTGATGTCCTCAACACCTCAACCTTAATCCTCATTCCCTGTTCCCTGTTTCCTGTTCCCTACTTAAATAAATTGCCAAAGTTTAATCGTTTTATCTTGAGCCGCACTTGCCAAGGTTGAACTATATGGACTAATTGCCACAGACATTACACCTGCTGAATGATCAGATAATGTCTGGAGCAGTTTTCCACTACCCGGATGCCAAAGCTTAACGGTGCCATCAGCACTACCACTGATTAATAGGCTACCTTTGGCGCTGATGGCAACAGAATTAACCGCATCTGTATGTTCAGTCAGCGTCAACAAAATATCACCTGTCTTTAAGTTCCAGACTTGAATCATCGCATCCGCACTACCACTGATTAAAAGTTGACCACTAGGACTAAAGCAGAGTGAATTGACGGCATCGGTATGCCCCTGTAGGGTTAACTGAATCTCACCCGTGGCTAAATTCCACAGTTTAATCGTGCGATCTGCACTACCACTTGCCAAGGTTTGCCCATCCGGACTGATGACAACCGTATGAATCATGCTGGAATGACCATTAAGAGTTTTCTGTATATTTTGTGTGTTTAAATTCCCAAGGTTAATAGTTTTATCAGCACTGCCACTAGCGAGAATCTGTCCATCTGGACTAAAAGCAACTGACTTAATCCAACCTGAATGTTGCTTCAGGGTATGCTTTAATCTTTGGGTCGTTAATTCCCAAAGTTTAATCGTGTGATCCCAACTACCACTGACTAAAAACTGTCCATCTGGACTAAAAGCAATGGTATCAATTAAACTAGAATGCCCAGAAAATGTACAACTGGGTATACCACTATCCAGATGCCAGAGTTTGACGCTACGATCCGCACCCCCACTAGCCAGAATCTGTCCGTCTGGATCAAAGGCGATCGCATGAATCGAACTCGAATGACCCCGCAACGTCCGTACACATTGCCACGTCGGTGTTAGCGTGTTTGGTTTAACCGATGGATTTGGGGAAGCGACTGACAATGATTGGGCTAAAGTCTGGGTTAGATGCAAATCCTGGAGAATATCTGCTGCTGACTGATAACGCAGTTTTACCGCCCCCTCTAGCATTTTATTCAAGGTTTGCTTGAGGCGATCGCTAATCGGTTCAATCAGATAATCTTGCCACACCCACATTCCTTCTAAACTGTTAAATAAGTCAAAAGGATGAATACTCGTCAGCAAATGAATACAAGTCACCCCTAAACTATACAAATCACTACTTGTTACCGCTTTGCCCATCAGTTGTTCCGGGGCGGCATAAGCCGCAGAACCAATAACCGTTCCGGTTCGGGCTAATGCTGTTTTCGTAGTCAATTTTGCGGCACTAAAATCAACAAGAACCAGTTGATCGGCTTCTGTCTCGATTCCTGTACTGGCAGAACAAATAATATTGGCTGGATTAATATCTCGGTGAATAACCTGATGAGAATGAATATACTGTAATACAGGCAACAGTTGTGCTAAGATATGGCGAATCTGGGTTTCATTAAATGCCCCTTCTTTCACTAATTGTTGGGCTAAACTCTCTCCCTCCACTAAGCGTTGCACGATCGCACCCGTCGTTCCCCTTTGCGGATTCGGTTCAAAATAAGCCAGCAGTTGGGGAATCTGGGGATGTTCGCCTAGAGTTTGTAATCGGGCGGCTTCTTGACGAAAGGATGCCGCCGCTTTCTCGATATTGGTTGTACCTTGATTGGTAGGTGAAAACTGCTTGATAATACAAGTGGATAATCCCGACTCAGATTCGTCAATTGCCCGAAAGGTACGACCAATACCCCCCTGACTAATCAACTCCATCGCCCGGTAGCGATCGCCTAAAAGTAATTTTGACCCACAAGTGGAGCAAAATCTGGCATGATCAGGGTTGTCGGGTTTGGGACAAGTTAGGTTAAGGCAGTAACTCATTCGCGAATTTTTAGAGTCAAGAGTTGATCCTATTGTGGCTTGTATCCAGCTAGTGCCGCTTTCCCAGCTTCCCTCGCTTCCCCTGCTCCCTTAAGTCACGCATTAAGTCACGCATTGAAATTGGGTATAGGTAGTGAGCAAGATGCTCAATGTAGTAGTGAGCAAGATGCAAAGCCTGCGGCATGGCTTCGCTTAACACACTACGACAAGAATTTCGCAATTCTTGACATTAAGCTTTAAGTAGGTTAAAGGAAATAAACCAGGAAGGAAAGGTAGTGCGAGCGTCTCGCTCGCTATTTTGTCTGGGTTTTTTCTCCCCTAGCTCCCCCATCTTCCCCATCTCTCCCTCACCCCATCTCCGAAATCACCCTTCCTGTATCCAGCTAATGGACGGCTGGCGTATCATCAAATCCTCAGTCGTTGATACAAAACCATGTCTGCTGTACCAGGCGCGTAAATTTTCTATGCCAAAAGGACTACCCTTGTCCAATTCTAGAGTAATCGGTTTATCATTCAACATTTGGCAAAGCATCTTCAGGATTTTAGACCCATACCCTTTGCCACGATTACCGGGCATGACATTTAAGAAATGAATAAAATAGGAGGTTTCATCCTCACAGACAGATACCACTCCGACTAAGTCATCTGCCTGAGTAAACTCATACCTCATTTCCCCTTGATATCCAAAAGTTCTGGGAAAGACTCGTACCGATAGATTCACGGTTGACTCATCCTCTCGTACATTCAACTTATACACCACCCTATTTTCAAAGTCCGGTTACTGCGTCGGCAGATGTAACCCCAGTTAACATTCGTCTTATGTCATTTGTTTGCTTCCTCTACACCTAGAAGGGCCGATTTAGTCATGTTATCGGACATCAACAGAACGTTAGCGGTAAAACCCGCCCCTACAGCCCCTCTCCCAAACGTGCCATGGCAACGTCTGTGCTTCCTCAGCTTCAGTAGACACCAATGGGATGTGGTAAGCGGCGCGATCGCGTCTGGGTTAAACATAGAGTACAGATGATTAAACTACAGCTTCTGAAGAAAAATCTATCTTCTTGGAGATACCTCTTTGTCAATTATCGTTTCCTCTGATAGAGGTAAACCGGACTCAAGTTAAAAATAATAAAAATGTAACAAACTCTCATGAGAGAACGCCAATGCGATATAAAAATCTTACAGCCATAGGAATACTAACCGCCATTTTCGGATTAGTGAACCCTGTCTCGGCTCAATCACCAGTCACGACCAAAGCCGACGACGTTACTCTCTCTGGTGAATCCTTAATCGGCATTGAACAGAGAAATATCGGCGATGATTTTGACCAGTTCTTTTTAAACGATCCAGCGCTGGCATGGAGAGGAACGGGGGGTAGCCAGATTAATTTTAACAACCAAGCTGGTGCTGACTTTCAGTTAATAGAAGATGTGGAAATCTCAGTTAACGAACCCTTATCTCCACCGATCAGTCCGATCAATTTCCGCAGACACGAGAATTTAAGCAGCGGTCTTGATCGCGTAGAAGTAGAAGTTGAACTTGATTCATGGTGATATGTTTTTCCGAAAGTAGGGGCGGGTTTAGGGCTTTCATTTTGCTATTGATGATCAAGTTTATTCAAAACCCGCCCTGACAGAGTGGTTCTTGTCACCAACCACCGATGCACCTACCTCAAAACAATCATTTGATTTGTTTCCGCTGATTGGCAAGCGGCGTCTCCAACCTGAAGCGCATATAAACTGGCTTCACTCGACACATACAGAGGCTTTCCATCCACCAGATGATCCAATACCATTTGCGTATCTTGAACAAATAAACCGCGACGCCCTGCTAGAGTGATGGGATGTTCTTCCTCTCCCCGGATTAATTTACCTTGATCGCCCTCAAACACTAGCGTACCTTGATCGCCGTGGACTTCAAACGTCCGCAATCTCTGCCAAAATACTTCCCCCTTGCCATAGGTTACTTGGGCAATTAGTCCCTTGACAAACTGGAATTGAGCCGTACAGAGACAGGCACGATAATAGTCTGAATTTTGCCAAAACTGAGTATTACAGCTAACGGTTGCGACGTTACCAAATAAATTAGTAAATCGATGGATGTGGGGTAATGCGGCTTTAAAGGGAAAGCCAAATAAGTCCCGATGGTATGTCCAACGCTGGGGCGCTGGGTGCTTCGGCACAATTGTGACATATCGGGCATAAAAAGGAGTGCCAATCTCTGGTAGCGATTGCTGTAAGGCTTGATGTAAGCCGCCTAATAGCTCAATATGTTCTACATGTAGGAGTTTGCCTTGAGTTTGAGCAAGGGCAATTAGGGCTTCGGCTTCTTTTGGATCAAGGGAAATTGGATATTCGACAACAACATGCTTCCCTGCGGTTAAAGCCGCCCTGACAATCGCACCATGATCGCGATTAATCGTACAAACAAAGACTAAATCCACCTCTGGATCTGTCACCACCTGTTGCCAAGACTCGACGGCGTTGGTTTGGTGACGTTGTCCAAAGTCTTGCACGGTTTCCGGGGTATGCCCACTGACAACCACTAGCTGCGATCGCGCATCCGTCTGTAAGGTTTGCGCCCGTTGATTAGCTGCATATCCAGTCCCGACGATACCAGCCCGAATGGGCAGTTTATCCATCATTTTTGATTAGTCCTCTCGTGGCTTCTAAAAATCCCCCTATTTAGAGTAACGAAGTTGGTGGACACAGACAAACTTACCAAAGGACGGAAGGGGGATCTGAGAGGGGAGAACGAGAGGGGTGGGAAGTTATAGTTTTACACCCCACTCAAGAGCAGGAGAGGGGCTGGGGGAGAGGTCAGAATTTTATCCACTTAACTGACAAATACAGCGGCTTAAATTACAGCAACTTAAAGTCTTCTTTCCGCCCGTTTTGCTTCATGGTAAAGACGAATGGCTTCCTGGTTATTTGACCTTATTGTGCTTTTTGGAAGACTCTTTTTTCAACAAAGCACCAAATCCGAGAGCGACACCTGAACCGAGGATAGTCAAGGGTTCAGGAACAGGTTCGCTAGTACCTACTTTGATTTGATAGGCAAGGTTAGAGCGAGTCGGTTGATCTCCTGTCCAACTGAGGTTTGCCCTGCCAGTAAGAGTAAAGGGCTGGGAAATATTTTGAATTAGCAAATAGTCCACACTATCTGCATCAGAATTGCCTGGTGCAGAAACAGCCGGGTCAGATGTACCTTCTAAAACCAAATCCATATCGTTTAACTGCAACATATCAACCTGAATATCGCTGTTAGACGTTTCTAGGGTGCGTAGGTATATGGTATCCGCTAGACCGCTGAAATTGGCAGTTAGCTCTATACCTGCCACTGTATATGTGACTTCTGTGCCATCGTATATCAGTGTAAAGTTTACTGGTTGATTACTTCCCCATGCATACTGACCTTCGGCAACCGGGTTACCATTTGCTGTATTAATCCCAAACTCTCTATCTCCATTGGTTGCGGCGTTACCAATTCGCCCTTCAGCCACGAAGAGTTCGGTAAATTCCCCACTATCAATTAACCCATCGAACTGGTCATCGGTAAAGTCAGGTAGACTCGTGACTGTAGCGGCACTGGCAACACCCGAAATGAGAGACATACCCACAGTGGCTAAACCAACGCCTAAAGCAAATCCAGCCGTTCGGAACGAAAATTTTGAGTAGATGCTATTCATAGTTACACCCCGTATATGTGCTTACTTAACAGTATAATTCTCTCTTGAGAGAATTTCTGTGAAGTGTTGATGAAGTAAGATCCAAATCCTAGCGCAAAATCCATAGTTATGTTAAGTCAACAAAAATTGTCAATATTTTTTAAGTAGGGTCGCATTTTCATGCCAGCCAATAAGGAAAAACTGGAGCATTGTCTATAGTTATTCTCAATTAGCTAGACAGATGTTAGCTGAATATCTCAGAATCAACCCAATAGAGGCTGTTGGGAAAAAAAGCATTAGGAATTAGGAGAGTTGATATCTAAGTATTTTCTTGCGGTTGAACTTAACTCTAATGGCACTGAAAAGCGTGCATTTTTGGCTCGCCGAAACTCTTGATATAGCGTAGGGTGGGCATTGCCCACCAACATACCAGTCAATACCATTCAACTTAACTCCCCTCGCCCAAACGATATCCCTTCCCGTATACCGTGTGAATCAATGGGGCTTCACCAGGAGCCTCTATTTTGCGGCGTAACAAGCGCACTAAAGCCGCTAAGACATTACTACTAGGTTGTTCTTCATCCTGCCACAACTGCTGATAAATTTCCCCATGAGTCAACAGTTGACCCGAATGACGCATAAAATAGTCCAGAAGCTGGGTTTCTTTTTCCGAGAGTTCAATTAATCGTCCATTACGATAGGCGAGCTGATTTTCTACATCCAGTTCTAAAGAAGCAACGCGCAACCGAACAGGCGCATTGGTTTCCGTCGCCGAACGCCGCAGCAAGGCGCGAACCCGAGCCAATAATTCTCGCAATTCAAAGGGTTTGACAAGATAATCATCCGCCCCTGCATCCAATCCCATCACCCGATCATCCAGGGTATCTTTAGCGGTAAGGAAAAGAACCGGCGTCGTTTTCCCTTGCGATCGCAACTGTTGGCAAAGCTCTAACCCCGACTGATGCGGTAACATCCAATCTAAAATAAGCAAATCATAGTCGCTTTGCATCGCTAACTGGTGTCCAGACTGCCCCTCATAAGCCACATCAACCTCGTATCCCTCCCGTTTCAGGACTCGGCTTAAAGGATCGGTGAGTTCAACTTGATCATCAACCAACAGAATACGCATTATTTGTCATTCGTCATTTGTCATTCGTCATTTGTCATACTCGCTTTCACCAGAAGCAAGCTACGTCATTTGTTGATTGGGAAATCTCTCCCTCATCTTCCCCAGCTTCCCCAGCTTCCCCTGCTTCCCCTGCACCTCTGCTCTCCCAACCGAAAACTTTTGCCGCTACACGCTATATCATGGTGAATATTGCTGCGCTTAACGATGCCCATGTCTGTATCCCGGCTCAATGTAACCGAAGGCTGGCTAGAAGCCAATCAGCAGTATCTGATGGGAGAGATTGCGCGAGTGCGTCAAGCCTTGGAACGCAAGAGTGATCAAATTATGACAGGGATCTCTCTCACCTTAACTAATGGCTTCTATCCCAATGGAAATGGTTCCTACCATCAACCTGACACATCGCTTTCACCACCTCCCTTGTTAGATCAGCTTTGCCATACATTTGGGCTATCCTCATTTGAGCGAGATTTGCTGCTGTTATGTGCGGGGATGGAATTTGAGGCCTCTTGGGGGTTGCTCTGCGGCATCGCTCAGAGTAATGAACAAATGAATTATCCCACATTTGCTCTAGCGTTGAATATATTACCCCATGGACATTGGGGGGCGCTGACGCCAGATGCACCGTTGCGCCACTGGCGGTTGATTGACGTGGGTGAAGGGTTTACGTTAACCAGTAGTTCGCTACGGATTGATGAGCGGATTTTGCATTACCTGCGCGGCGTGCAATATATCGATGAGCGCTTGGCGAGTATGGAAGAACCGATGCCTTTACCGGGTATTTTGGTCTCCTCTCATCAACAAAGTGTTCAACAAATTGCTACAACCTGGTTACAGGTGGGTGAGGGTACATTTCCGGTAGTGCAGCTATGTGGAGAGGATGTCACCAGTAAACGTGCGATCGCGCGAGCTGTATGCGATCATCTAGGGATTAATCTCCATGCCCTTTCCGCCGAATCTCTACCCACGAATACCAGTCAACTGAATATCATTAAGATTCTCTATGAACGGGAATGGGCATTAAGTAGTACGGTACTCTTGCTCAACTGTGATCATCTCGAAACCAATGATCCAGCCAGAGAAAGTGCGATCGCTCGTTTCCTCGAAAGCCTAAACACACCCTTAATTGTAACGAGTCGCGATCGACGCCGCCAACGCCAGCGTCCCATTATTACCATTGATGTCCATCATCCCACCAGCGATGAGCAGCGTTTAATTTGGCAAAACGCTTTAGCCGATAAAGCCGCCAAACTTGAGCCGACAATCAACTTATTAGTCTCCACATTTAACCTTAGCGCCCCCAACATTCATACCGCTTGCTTAACCATCAAAGGAATGGACATTGAGACGCCAGAAGAAGACGAGCAAGCTATAGACGAAGAAAGCTACAACCCATCTGCCCTGCCACCCATGACCACTAAATTGTGGGACGTTTGCTGTATTCAAGCCCGTCCCCGCATGGAAGAATTAGCCCAACGAATTGACACAGCCGCCACTTGGGACGATTTAATTTTGCCAGACAGAGAACGCACTGTCTTGACAGAAATTGTCACCCATGTACGCCACCGGATGAAAGTCTATGAAAGTTGGGGATTTGCCGGAAAAAGTAGACGCGGACTGGGAATTAGCGCTTTATTTGCGGGGGCGAGTGGAACCGGGAAAACCATGGCAGCCGAGGTGATCGGCAAAGAGTTACGATTAGATGTTTATCGGATCGACCTCAGTTCAGTTATTAGTAAATATATTGGTGAAACGGAAAAGAACTTACGTCGGGTTTTTGATGCCGCAGAAGGGGGTGGATCGATCCTTTTATTCGATGAAGCCGACGCCTTATTTGGTAAACGTTCTGAAGTCAAAGACTCCCATGATCGCCATGCCAATATTGAGGTCAGTTATCTGTTGCAGCGCATGGAATCCTATCGAGGATTGGCAATTTTAACCAGCAATATCAAAAGTGCCTTAGACCAAGCCTTTCTGCGCCGGATTCGCTTTATTGCTCAATTTCCCTTCCCCAACGCGGAGCAACGCCAAGAAATTTGGAAACGGATCTTTCCTAAACAGACACCAACCGAGAAACTGGATTATCGGAAATTGGCAAAACTGAATGTAGCGGGGGGTAATATCCGTAGTATTGCCATGAATGCGGCATTTCTAGCGGCAGATGCTGGGGAAGCCGTGCAGATGAAACATATATTACAAGCTACTAAGAGTGAATATATCAAACTAGAGCGACCGTTAACCGATGTAGAAATCAGGGGATGGGTTAAATAAGAGGTTTAGGGATTGTAAAAATTAATGTAGAGACGTAGCATGCTACGTCTGCCAATTGTATGTAGGGGCGGGTTTAGGGACAATCGTAGGGGCGGGTTTAGGGAATCATGTAGGG
>NZ_JBKHHI010000016.1:0-32117 GCF_046539235.1 Coleofasciculus sp. | reverse complement strand
TCCTTAGTCAGGGCGGGTTTAGTTACATCTGGGTGAGGTCAAAAACGATAGTAGTGAAACCCGCCCCTACACACTTGGTTAGGGCGGGTTTTGCACAAACGTTATCATCAATAGCGACAAGAGATTCCCTAAACCCGCCCCTACGCACTCAACACTGTTGGCTAATCGAGTTTCCGTTATTCTAGATCACTTAACCGCGAGTGGTATTCCAAAGCAAATTGTGGACAATCTCTACTGGCTGGATCAGATTAAACCGTCACAACGTTCCCTGGTGGGAGAGAAAGCCTTTGGCTTAAGTCAACTTGAGCAACAAGGTTATCCAGTTATTCCTGGCTTTGTGATTCCAGCGATCGCGTTTTGGCAAGTCATCGCTGATTTAAGTCAATCAGAACCGTTGTTAGCCGATTTACCGCAGTCCTCGTTGTATGTGAATGTTGATAATCCCCATCAGTTGCAACAGGTTGCTCAACATATTCGCCAAGTGATTACCTCTGCCACTGTATCAGACGGTTGGCGATCGCAGATTCTGGATGCAGCCGCAACTCTAGACGCTCCCGCCCTGATTTTACAGCCTTCTGTGTCATTTCCTGAGGTGCGATCGCTCCTGCCGATGTCTACTCATCCGGTTAACCGCGAGGATTGGGCTGAGTTTGCGCCGATTCCAGAACTTTTAGCATCTCATTATTGCCGCAAACAGCCGGATGCTCTGATCCAGACTTTAAAGCAGGTGTGGGCAGAATTGTTTCGAGCCAAAAGCTTATTTTACTGGCAACGGGTTGGCATGGGACTGGATCAAATTAATTTAGCGGTTCTGGTACAACCGATCTATGACACTTTAGCCTCTGGCGTTCTCCAGGCGAAATCTGATTTCTGTCAGATCCAAGCCACCTGGGGACTAGGGATAGCGATTACTCAGGGTAAAGTCTTACCGGATACCTATCAAATCGCGATTCCCACCGATCAACTTTTGCTAAGTCAACCAGGAAATAAAACCCTCGCCTATCGGCTGAACCCGGAACCGACAGGAAATGCCGTGCAAGCTTATCCCCTCAGCCCAGGAGAACAGCAGCAGTTTGTTTTGGACGATAACGCTTGGCAACAGATTATCGCGTTATCCAGAAAACTGCAAACCCAATTCAATCCCCCCTTTTCTTTTGACTGGACTCTTTGTAAAATTCCCAACACGACAGAACCTCAACTATACGTGACTCAATTTCGCCCTCAGTCTGCTTCTTCTGCTGAATCATTCCCATCCCAACCTCAGTCACTGCGAGGATTATCGGCGGCGCCTGGACAAGTAACAGCCGTGGCGCAAGTGATGATTGGGGAGGAGCAAAATTGGCAGGCTATCCCCCCAGATCGGATTTTAGTGACTCAAACGATTGCTCCCGATTGGCTACCTATATTAAGACAAGCCGCAGGGGTGGTGACGGAACAGGGGGGAATGACTTCTCATGCGGCAATTGTGGCGAGGGAATTGGGGATTCCGGCGGTGGTTAATGTCCCTGGGATTACCCAATTGGTACAAACGGGGGAGGTACTGTTGGTGGATGGCGATCGCGGCGAAATTCAACGTTTAGCCAGGGATGCTAAACAGCTTGAAGAAGCCGTAGATGTCGCTATTGAGAAGCAGGAAACCCTTGCCGATGAGCCATCACAGAGACAGTATAACCGATTTCCGATCGCGACTCAATTGTTGGTGAATCTCAGCCAAACCCAATCTCTGGAACGAATTCAGGATTTACCCATTGATGGGATTGGCTTATTGCGATCGGAATTGATGATTTTGGACGTATTGGATAATCAACCCCCCCAGGAATGGTTGCGACAGGGGCGGAAACAGGAGTTAATCACCCGCCTTGCCCAATTGATCATGCAGTTTGCGGCGGCGTTGATGCCACGACCTGTATTTTATCGTTCCCTGGATTGGGGTGAAGCGGAATTGATCCATGGGGATACGTCGAATGTTAACGGTTCAAGGTTATCGGTGGTGAATGCGATGTTGGGGCGGCGGGGGACTTATCGCTATTTACATGATCCGACGAGTTTTGATTTGGAACTGGCGGCGTTACATCAACTTTATGCTCAGGGGTATAGTAATGTTCAGTTAATGTTGCCGTTTGTGCGGACTGTTGAAGAGTTTGCCTTTTGTCGCCGTCGGGTGGAACAAGCGGGATTAATGGATAATCCTCATTTTCAACTTTGGATTATGGCAGAAGTGCCATCGATACTATTTTTACTGCCGGATTATGTGAAAGCGGGGGTGCAGGGAATCTCGATTGGTACGAATGATCTGACGCAATTGTTATTAGCTGCTGATCGCAATTTGGGGGAGTTAGGTTCAACGTTAGATGGACGCCATCCCGCCGTCATGGGAGCGATTAAGCAGTTGATCGATATGGCAAAGGGGGCGGGGATTCCTTGTGCAATATGTGGTCAAGCCCCAGCCCAGTATCCGGAAGTAGTGGAATCCTTGGTGGAATGGGGAATTCAGTCTATTTCTGTGGATGTGAATGATGTGGAAACGACTTATCATGCGATCGCTCGCGCAGAACAACGGTTACTTTTAGATGCTGCACGGCGCTCATTAGAAGCGTAAGGATTCAACTGGATAGGATATGAGATGGTTATTGTCCAGATTAACTGATCAACAGGTTAGGGAACCCATTCCAGGTTGGTTGGTTGCCTGGGGGCAATTTGGCGCTGAACCCCCCGATTGTACGTTCTTGATTCCCAACCAGTTAGTGGTAACTCAGATTCAACCCGCTTTTAGTCCCCAAGGAGATTATGGGGTGGTGGGGGATATTTGGTTAAGTAATTCTGCCAGATTATTGCAACAAGTAGGAATTGAACCTGGGGATTGGCGGGGAACCGATCAAGGGTTGGTGGCGCTGCTGTGGGAACGTTGGGGACAAGGTTGTTTAGAGTACCTAGAAGGGGTATTTGGACTAGCGATTTGGCATCAACCGAGTCAGAAGTTGTGGTTGGTGCGCGATCGCGTCGGGGGTCGGACGTTATATTATACGACTGTGGGTTCCTCTTGCTGGATTGCGCCTCGGTTGAGAACCCTGCGCCCCCACCATTCAGCCGACTTAGATTTAGTGGCGTTGCGGGATTATTTATGTTGTGCTTTTGTCCCTGGAGAACGCACGCTTTGGCAACAGGTGCGGGAATTGCGTCCGGGTACGGTGTTGCAGTTACCTGATGGACAACCCAACTATTACTGGCAACCGCAAGAGCAAATTACCCATCCTCAGCAAAGTTTATCATGGCACGCTCAGCAGTTGCGATCGCGCCTCGATCAGGTGGTTCAGGATTACTTACCCACCAATGAATCCGTGGGGGTTTATTTATCGGGGGGATTAGATTCCAGTTGCATCACCGCACTCACGGCTAAATTTCATCCGCATCCGGTTCATACCTACTCCATTCATTTTGGCGCAGATTGCCCCCATGAATTAGAATTTTCCAATTTAGTTGCCCACCATTGCCAAACCCAGCACCATATCTTAGAGATTACCCCAGAACAGATGTGGAAGCAATTACCGATAACTATGGCACAATTGGATGATCCGATTGGTGATCCGTTAACGGTTCCCAATTATTTGTTAGCGCAACTGGCGAAGGAAACGGTTACGATTATTCTCAATGGCGAAGGGGGAGATCCTTGTTTTGGTGGACCCAAAAATCAGCCCATGTTACTCAAGCAGTTATATGGTTCTCCGGAAAATAATCCTAATTTAGTTTCTGCCTATTTGAACTCATTTAAAAAATGCGCTCCAGATTTGCCGAGGTTGTTTCAACCTGAAATATGGGACGCCGTTAAATCTGTGCCATCTGTCTTTGCAGCGGATCTGTTTTCCTCGGCGCAGTATTTGAATCGGTTAATGGGACTGAATATTAAATTTAAAGGTGCGGATCATATTTTAACCAAGGTGAATAATCTGACTCGTTCCGCTGGATTAGACGGGCGTTCTCCCTTATTTGACCAGCGAATTGTGCAGATGGCAATGGAAATTCCGCCGCAATATAAACTGGCGGGAAATCAGGAGAAAGCCGTTCTCAAGCAAGGGGTTGCGGATATCTTACCTAGGGAAATTATTCAGCGCCCCAAAAGTGGGATGATGGTGCCGGTGCAGTTTTGGTTTCGCCAGTATTGGCAACGACAAACTAAGGCGTTGTTGTTGTCCAAAAAATCTGCGATCGCGCCTTATTTAAATCAGTCATTAATTCGCGATTGGATTGAGTATCGTGGGGATACCTGGAGGCGGTATGGGGTTAAACTTTGGTTACTTGTAAGTTTGGAATATTGGCTTCATTGAATTGTCATTCGTCATTCGTCATTCGTCATTCGTTATAAGCTGTTCAGCATTTCAACCTTAATCCCAATAATAACATAATCCTGGTAGTGCGTTTAGCGAAGCCATGCCGCAGGCTTTGCATCTTGCTCGTTACTTATACCCCTATAAATAATAATATCATGTCCGGTCAAACACCCCTAATAAAAACGCCTGAAACCCCTGTTATTGCAGCATTGCAATTATGGGCAATCGTAGGGACATGATATAACCTATCAAAACTGTTATAGTCATCCAATGCAGCTCAACTATCCCACCTCTTTTCCAATTCTATTACTCACGAACATTGTTTTAGGAGTATTTGTTTTTCATTATGGCTTATCCATCAGTTATATTGATGCCGTTTATTTTGTCGTCACGATTGTCACCACCATTTGGTTCGGGGATTTTAATTTAGCGGCTGCACCATTAGGAATTAAAATTTATGGAATCTATATAACCTAGTCCGCGTAGGCGGACTTTGTTTGTGTAGCTGCGGTTTCAACCGCCCAGCTTCCTTTTTAACCAAAACTGTCAGATGCAACCAAATAAACATCAGTACTACTACTATCACTCTCAACATCTATAAAGACTGAATCTCTCCCCCCTGTGCTAATTTGACTCCGGTTAATTCCTTGAGTCACTATCTGTAATAGCCGTTGCGGTGTAAATGATTCCAACTCGACAAAATTACCGGATTTCAACCACTCTAATTCCTCAGCCAATAACTCTCGCCGTACCTCTACCCCTAATTGTCTCGCCTCTTCTGCTGATTCTGGAGAAGATTGAATAAAAAGATTGCGACTATTTAAGACATGACGGGGAAGTAATCCTAAATCGTAAATCGTGACGGTACTATCAACAAACCAATGGTGACTTGTACGTAGGTGATCAATCAGGGTGATACCATGAGGACTGGCATTATGAAGGGCATAGACATTTAATTCGGGGTTGCGTCTCAGCATGTCTAATACTGTAGAAAAAATGCCTTGGGGATACCCGGTAATACTTAATACAGCACAATTATTTTCAAAGTGAAAATTATTAGCAATCAGCAGTTGAGCAATGGTGGCGCTATCACAGACGACAACTCGGTCAAAACTATAGGCGGTGATATCCGGATTAATGGATGTGGGTAAACGTTCCTGATTCGGAGGAGGTAATAGTGGCTCAACTGTACCATTAATTTGTTGCCAACGTTCTAACCAAGTTTGGAATTGATCGGGTGTGATGGAAAAGGTTGGTAACAATGTGCTTTGACGACGTAACTGGCGAATTCCTAAATATAACGATACCATACCGACAATAATAGTTATCGCGAATTGGAAAAAAATCAGCCAGAAAAAAATCAGCCAGCCACTTCCACTACCCTCTACAGGAGAGGAGAAAAGGAATAAAATTCCATAGGCGAGGAGAAATCCACCAATAACTTGTAAAAATAGGGCATTGCGACGACGGATTTTTCGAGGCGTATTGGCAGAATTACTTATTCTGTAACAGGCAAAAATCAATAGCGGAATCCCGATGTAAGGTATAATTAAACTCAAAATCAAGGCAAATATTTGCAGCGCAAGACTATTACCTTGGCGTTTAAGTCGCTTGTTGATGAAGTAGTATAATTGTTTGGGGGTAAAGCATAGAGTCCCGTTTACTGAGAGATCCGAGATGGCTTTGGCAAAAAATGGATCAGTGATTTTGGTTTGACCCATAGTTGTGGGTTCAAAGGCAAAGGGATGACCGCAATTTTTGCAGCGTCCTTGATTGGCGGTGCGGTCTTTAAGATTATTGTCGGTTTGGCATTGAATACATTTCATAAATTGGCTATTCTAAAGTTAGAATTATGCATCCTTTATTGCTAGATTGTATGAAATCATATTAAACCTCTCTAGTAAATTAATCCTCTACGTCTGTAGATGCTACGGAAAGGTGTAATTCACCTCCTCCTTTTTTTAAGCTGAAATCAACGATTAATAATTTATATTCAGCAAAGTACTTCTTCTTTCGAGCCATTAGTTCCTCTAATAATTCCTTAAGTGTTTGTTTCTCATCTGGCACGTCCTCAACTATACTCCTATCATTCATTGATTCAACAATTTGATCCATATCGAAATCGTTTAAAAAGGTAAGATTCCATGCAGCTATAGCCAGTTTAAATAAGGTATGATAGGATTGTAAATCACTTGCCATTGCTCTATAGGGTTCAATAAACTGCCACAAGACAACAGACATTTTTATTTCCCCTTTCGGCTCAATCAAAATCTTTTCATGATTTTGAGCTAAAGGATTTTCCTTTAAATTTTTATGAAGCCGATCTAGGTTTTTGTATTTTAAGGTTTTATTTTTACTTTGTTTTAGTAATTCTTTAAACCCTTTTGCTTTTTTAGCCATTCTTTTGACCCTCATATTTGAAATTCATTTCTAATTCTAAGAGCATTGTATCAACTGAATTAAACTAGCCAACAATGGTACTTGTAACTGTTAATGCTAATCAAGGTTGACCCAACCTCCCCAAAAATATTATCACCAAGCGCTAGATTTGTGAAGTAAATACCTGATTATTTAATAAAATACTATAATCTTCCCGTTTTCTAATCAATCGGTGAGTCCCCTGTTCGACTAACACTTCAGCCGGACGCGGACGGTGTAAGAAATGGGACGACATGGCGTATCCGTAAGCACCGCTGTCGAGAATCGCGATAACATCTCCATTCTTTAAGGCGGGGAGTTGACAGTTGCGCCCCAAGTAATCCCGTGAATAGGTTGTATTTCCACAGACATCGGTGGGATACTGTTCACGCTGGTTATCGGTGAAACTGATAATTTTTCGATAGCCTCCATGTACCGAAGGAACGGATAAATTCGCCACGGTGGTATCGACACCGACAATTTGTTTGCCGTTTTGCCACTTGACAGAAACCACTTTTGCCAACAAGGACGCACATCCTGCGATCGCGGCACGTCCAGGTTCTATAATTAAATCTATAGTTCTGCCGATTGTCTCTAGTTTCTGAGTTATCGCCTGACCAAATCCTTGCCAATCAAAAGCGACGCCATTTCCCTGATAAGGGTAGCCAAATCCACCGCCAAAGTCTAAATAGTTCCAATCCGGTAATTGTTGACCAATGTCGCATAAGGAATCAATCACTTGGGTAAAGGCTTTGGTCGCATTGGTTCCGGTTCCGCGATAAAAATGGATACCCTTGAGGTGTAATCCTGCGGCTTGGGTAATTTTCAGCGCTTCGGGGAAGTCTTCGGGTTGAACTCCAATCCGGCTATCTCCAGTTATTTCGGGTACATTTAACCGTAATCCTAAGTTTAATCGGGGTAATTTAGAATTTAAGGAGTGATAGACTTGACAGCATAATTCTAATTGGGAGATACTATCTAAATTTAAGGTAGTAATTCCCCAGTGGAGAACCTGTTCCATTTCCGCCCGATTCAAATTACTGCCACTATAAACAATGTTATTCGGGGCAAATCCCGCCTTTAAGCCTAAATAGATATCTCCGGGTGTATTCCCATGAAGTCCCCACCCCTCTTGCTGGAAAATTTGCAGCAACGCGACATTACCATTGGTCACACTGGCAAACTGAAACCGAGTGCGCGGATAGGGGACAGCGTAAGAGATATAACGAATTGTATCCCGTATGCGATCGCCTTGATAAACATAGAGGGGTGAACCGTAGATATTCAGTAATTCTTGGTCATTGGTCATTGGTCATTCGTCATTTGTTATTAATTATTTGTCATTGATAATATCGGTGTTTGTAGGGGCGACCCGCCTGCATCAATGAACAACTCTTTTCCTATCAATTTTGTCGGGTCGCCCTTGGTTCTGATGAGAGGGCGCAAGGATGGTGCCCCTCACCCCCAGCCCCTCTCCCACCCCTGACAGGTGTAGGTTTTTTACTTGAGGGTGGGGACAAGACAAGGAGGACAAGGATGGAAAGAAGACAAGGGGGGAAAACCGTACAGCATTTTGTTCGGTCAAACTAACTTCTAAAAGCCGAAACGCCCTATTTTTCGTTCTCACTCTTCCTTGTCTACTGGTCTACCTGTCTACCTTGTCTTACCTCAACCCCAATCTTAAAAAACCTACCCTTGTGAGCACCCCCAGCCCCTCTCCCACCCTGGGGAGAGGGGAGCAAGAGAGTCCAGGTTCTCCTTCTCCCATGAAACAAAAGCTCTCGCATCCTCTATCCTTCCCCGTGCAAAAAAAGCGAAGCATCCCTACATTTAGGTGTACCATTAGCACTGAGGAACCACTATAGTTCACAACCCAAATAATTTTGTAATCAACGGCTGCACCTTATTCCACGCTTCAAACAACGTCGCCGCCGTCGGTAAACCAACAATAATTCCTTTCAACATCGTCGTCGCTCGTTTCGCCACTTTCTGGTTCCCCTTTTCCTGGGGATTTTTCCCCGCGTCGGCTAACATTTTCACCTGTTATAACGCCTCAGCCTTATCCTCTTCATCTAAATTTGATTCCGCTTCAATCGCGGCTTGCAGTTGCGCCAGAAGTTCTTTAATTCCCGGTTTATCTGGTTCGGGAGAGTCGGGTAGCTCATTGATGGCAACACTAACAGTACCGCTAATTTCACCAATGGCTGAACCTGTTATGCTTTCCCCCGCACCTGCAAGTCCACTGATTTTACTACCATCTCCACTGGTTATACTGATATTCCCTTTACTTTCAGACATCGTATCTCCTTGACTATAATAAGTTTGGGCTGAAATACTTGGACGTTGAATTGCTGCTTCCAGTAAATCGGTGAACCTCTTAACTTGTCCATCTTTCTCTGCTAAGAGTTGTTGTAGCGCCGCCGGGGACAAGGCTTGCAAATCATTATAAGTCGTGAAATAGTCGTGATGTAGTTCAGAACGGTTTGCCTGAGGTGAAGTTTCAGCACGAATTAACACTTTATCGCGGTGCTTCCCCCGTTTTTCAATCGAAATAATATCCAGTTCAGCGTCAGGATGGGTTTCAGTAAGCTGTTGAAATGCCATGGCAATTAAACGGGGGTCATCCACTTGGTTGTGATAAAGGTCAAGGGTTTGTACCATGGGGGCGATGAAGTCGGCAAATTCACCATCTTCAAAGGTTTTATTCCAATCGTCGGGTTTGCGGCGGGGATTGGGGTCAAGGTTATCGGCTAGACGCATGAAGACATAATCACACTGGATTCCATTAAGTTGGGTTTCTGGAGTGATACCCCAATCTTCAATACAAGCACCTGTTAATGTGGCTCCGGTTAAGTCGGTGTAGTCGAGTTGGGTTTGGACGAGTTTGGCTCTGGATAAGTCAGTATCTTGCAAGTTGGCTTGGCTTAAGTCAGCGCCGATAAAACTAGCATCGGCTAAGTTTGCGCCTTGTAAGTTGACACCGTGCAGGTTTTTGCGGTCAAAGTTCTGAGCTTGTCCCTGTTGGGTAATTAATAGTTGTCGCACCTGAGCATCTTTAATATAAGTGATGCCAGGGCGAACATAATCAAGCTTTTGGGTTTGATGAAAGCAAGTACGGGTAAGGTTCGCCTGTCTCAAGTCGGTACTTTTGAGTGTGGCAAATGTGAAATCAGCATCGGTTAAGTCAGCATGGCGAAAGCTGGTACCGCCTGTAGCGGCAAAGGCAATTGCTACTTCTCGAATCCAAGCCTCTCTTTCATCTCCCTGGATGGCTCGCCAACTAATGTAGGCACTGAGAAGTGTTCCACCGACAGCTATAGCACAAGCTACAGCGAAACTGACAGCGAAAGCTCTCGCAAAAGCTCCCGCAAAAGCAAAAGCAACAACTCCCACAAAAGCTCCCGCACAAGCACAAATCAAAGCACAAGCTACAGCGAAACTGGTAGAAAAAACTCCAGCTACAGTTCCAGTTACAGCGAATGCTAAAGCTACAGTGAAAGCTCCAGCTACAGTTCCAGTTACAGCTCCAGCCACAGTTCCAGCTATAGTTCCAGCTATGGCTGTATCTACAACAAAAGCAAAAGCAACAACAAAAGCAAAACTGACAACTCCAGCCACAGCTAAAGCAAAAGCTAAAGCGACAGAACCAGCGACAAAACCTTTGCGGATAGCGATAATAAAGAAGACTGCTAGCATTATCAAAGCCACCGAGCCACCAATAACATTGTTTATACTACTGCTATCAACAATGAATGCGACTAAACCACTTGCTAGTCCTGAAAGAGTTCCTGATATCCCCGCGAGTATCCATGAACTAATAACCAATCCTATTGCCCAACGCTTTTGTAATCCAGCCTTAGCGCCACTAAAGTTCGACCCTGTCAACTTAGCCTTAGTAAAATTTGCCCCTCGGATATCCGCCTCACTAAAATCTGCCCCAGAGAGGTCTTTTCCTTTAAACGATTGACCTCTCAAGTTTTCGCCACTGAAATCGCGTCTTCCAGCAGCGTATCGCTTCAAAACTTCACTGGCTTTCATGTTTCAGGGAATAGGGAATGGGGAACAGGGAATCAGGGGTAAAAGCAATGTATAAGCTGTCATGCATTTAAATTGGGTATTAATACGTACATAAATACGTACCATGGCGCGTCTAAAGCCATGGTGTAGGGGCGGGTTTGACCGATAACGTTTGAGACACAACCGATAACTTAACTAAACCCGCCCTTCTAAGGGAACAGGTAATAGACAATTCATACCTCATCCCGCAATTTCCAATACCATCGCCAAAACTGAGACGGTAACCAAAACGGATGTAACCCAGAATACCCAGACACCGTTTCATTTAACACCCTCCTGCGCCAAACTTGCCACATCAGCAATAACCAGAGAATCTCACCCACTCGTCGCCCTCGCAAATAGGCGCTAAATTCCCCTTTAATCAGTTGCAGGGGTAATTGCGGTTGCCATCGTCCTTCGGCTGCTAAAATACCTGAATTTAACCAATATCCTACCTCAAACCATAACTCATTGAAACACCACGCTGTTAATGGCACCCCCATCCCCCGTTTTTCCCGCCACACCACCTCTGGCGGTAACCAAGATTCTACCGCACGTTTGAGGATATATTTTTCACAAGCACCCCGCAGGTAGAACTCCCCTGGTATCTGAAATGTCCACTCAGATAACGGAATGTCACAAAAAGGCGATCGCACCCACAATCCATGAGAGAATGCTAAGTTAGTCGCCCGTGGGTGGATATTTTGTGCGCCTTTTAACATTAACGTCGCCCGACGTAATCGGTCTAACAGGGTAGTGGTAAACCTAGCCTCTAACGCCTCGGCTAACCATTGTTCTGGATGTACCGATAACTCTTGTTTTACCTGATGCTGAAAGACTCGCTCCTCATATCCCCAGAGACGGTGAAAGGTTCGTAAATACTGTTGGGTAAACTCTGTATTTCCGTTGGGATGTTCTTGATTATAAACACCAGCCGCAATTAGCGGTTTATTTGTCCATCCAGCAAAAAGTTGGTCGCCGCCTTCTCCATTAAAAATAACCTCTGTCTCTTGACTTGCGGCTTGACATAACAGATATAAGGGAACCGTCACACCATCACCAAAGGGTAAATCTAAAGCCGTGGCTGTAGCTTGAATCGCTTGCTTAATTCGACGAGGTGTCGCATCAACTTTAACCAGGGGAATATGCAGATAGTCAGCCACCTGTTCCGCATAAGGTACTTCTGAGACACCCGCTAACCCAAAATCTAAGGTATAGGCTTTAACCTTGACTCCCGCTTGCACTAATAAGGCGGCTATTGTGGATGAATCTAACCCACCAGAGAGAAAAACGCCAACGGGTTCACAGGGTAAATTTTCCAGTTGTCGATGAACGGAATTTTTTAAGAGGATTTGCAGTTGAGAGATGGCTTCGTCTTCATCTTGAATTAATACAGAAGCGGATTGCCATTGATAATAACGACGAGTGGTATGAGTTAAGTCTTGTTGAGATTCAGTCTGCCAGGTTTCCAGCGTTCCTGCAGCTACAGAAAATATAGTAGCTACTGGGGTTAACGGTGTGGGAACATAGGAAAAGCAGCTATAACCATACAATCCATGACTACTCACCTCCGGTGTTTTAAGCAGGGGTAATAATAGCTGTAACCTAGACGCAAACCAGATAACCTTTCCCTGTTTTGTCCAATAGAGAGAGACCCGTCCAAAGGGTTCACGTCCTAAAATTAGATGATTATTTTCCACCTTAACCCAAGCATCGGCTGAGTCGTAAAAACCAGAGGCGGATAACGCGGCGATGATACCGCCTTTATTGGCTAAGGAAGAAGGATGATTATTGCCAATATAACCAACACCCCAATTCAAAGTGCTATTTCCAGAGAGTTTCTCGGTCGTATTTCTAAACCGCCTTGATGTCTCCCAACCTGTCGCGGCGACGATTAACTTAGTTAACGTCGCTTCAAGTTGAGCGGGTGAATATATACCCCAATAGCCGATAAATTGATAGGGATTACTCACAATAATCGAATCTTGAATTAACTTAAGTACAATAGCACTGAAATACGCACTTTAATATATCGTAGTGGTGTGTCACACCTAAGCAAGATGAATTAGAATTCCATCCAGAAACTGTAGGGGCGCATGGCGTGCGCCCTTTTACTACAGTGACGTGCGCCCGATTCAAGGGTCACATCTATAGTTGTTGTTTTGTCGAATGTAGGCAACCCAACAGGATAATAAGCTCGCATCTCTGACTACGAACCGTTAAAATAGTGGAATAGATTTCATCAATAACTCTAATCATAAAATGACTCAATTACCCCGCCAAACTGACCCCCCACTTCCTCCTTGGCAAACCCTGCCAACGATGTATGATTTACCCAGTGAAAATCCGGAGGAACCTGGTTTGCCTGATGAGTTCCATTTTTTGCAGCCGTTGTTACTGTATTTGACGTTTTCACCGACTAATTGGTATCCAGAACGAGTGTTTAGTGCTTGTGATTTGAATCTCTATTATGACCCGACTCATCCCAACTGGTATAAACGTCCGGATTGGTTCGGCGTTGTGGGTGTACCTAGGCTTTATCAGGAACGCGATATGCGTTTGAGTTATGTGTGTTGGCAAGAACGGGTGAATCCGTTTATTGTGGTGGAGTTATTGTCTCCGGGTACGGAAGATGAAGATTTAGGTCAAAGGGAAAGCGAATTAAGACACCCGCCGACAAAGTGGCGAGTTTATGAAGAGATTCTGCGGATTCCTTACTATGTGATTTTTAGTCGCTATACGAATGAATGGCAAGCTTTCCATCTGGTTGGTGGTCATTATGAGTCTGTAGACTTGACTCAAGGCTGTTTACCGATACCGGAGTTAGGATTAGGTTTAGGGGTATGGCGAGGTAATTTTCGCGGGTTTAACCGACTGTGGCTACGATGGATGACACTGGAGGGAACTTGGATTTCTTTACCCACGGAAGAAACAGAAGCCGCCAGACAAGAAACGGAAATAGCCAGACAAGAAACGGAAATAGCCAGACAGGAAGCTGAAGCGGCTAAACGACGGGTTCAAGAATTAGCCGCACGATTACGAGAGTTAGGTATTGATCCCGATGATTTGGGAAATAGGGAATAGGTATGATTATTTAACTGTAAACGATGTTTGGTCGAGTGTGCGATCGCCTACTCTCATCCGCACTTGCCAAGTTCCAGTAGAATCTAAGGTGTGACGACAATAGGTAGACCAAACCTCTCGGTCAATTTTCTGGGTTTGATAGCGATTCTGATGCACAATTTGACCATTGGGATTCATCCAATCACATTGTAAGGAAAGCTTTTGTCCTACAGGTGCGTCTTGTAAGGTAACGCGGTAGACTATCTCTTGGCGATTAATCTCCGATATCGGTTCACAGGTTTGCTGATTCGGGGTAATGCAACTTTGAGAGACAGACATTGCCGCGATCGCACGTTGGCGATTTACAATGAATACCGTAGAAGCTGCGATCGCACCCACTATCGCCACCCCCACTCCTATCCCAATCCAACGATTCCGTCTTTGTTGAACCGCTAACGCTTGACGACGGCGTAGCTGGATTAGCGCTTCATCCAGCAACTCTGGTGGTAGATTCAATTCCTGCAAAATCTGCTGAACTTGTTGGCGGTCAATTTCAGCCTCGTGGCGTCTGGCTAATTGATCCACCTCAGCAACGAGTTGCGTTAACTGATCTTGAGTAAGTCGTTCATCAGTCACAATTGATGACTTCTAAACCAGAAGCTTGAGACTATCTACTTTCTCTTTAACATAAAACCTCTTTTCCGTCAAGGTTAGCGCTGTGACCCAGACTCCGTGATTCATACTGAATTGTCCCCACCTACTTACTTATTCAATATCAATTTGGCGAGGGGGGGTTATGGGTTCCTCTTGCAGGGTTTTTTGACCAGTTCTGGCATAGAACTTATATTGTTCAAGAATAATTTTTGCCAGTTCAGAGAGGGGGATTTCGTGTCCCTCCAGTTTGCGTTTCAGGTAATATTTGAGAGACTCGATATAAGCTAAACCCAGTGCCAAAGTTAGCGCGGCGGCGGTGGAGGCGGAGATTGCACCGCCCACAATTGTCCCAGCACCTGGTATCATCTTAAGTAAATTCGCCGCGATCGCTCTGCCAACGGTTGCCACGCCGCCAACTCCGACAATCGTCGAGATCACGGTGCTGGTAAAGGCGCGATCAAAAGGTAAGCCAAAGATAGCCGTAATATTCGCCAGCATCACGGTTTGCATGGTAACTAATATCGGTGCATCGGAAAAGGGAATCGGAGACGCACCCACTAATGCCGAACCCGCCACATATCCAGTCACATATTTAAAGGCTTCACCAGCTTTTAAGGTAATATTGCGACTCTGTTCTCTCAGGAACGCCTTGCGTGCTTCGGTAGACAGAAGATTAGCAGTTACTTCGACAAGATGGTCTAAACCATGGGCTTTAATTGTATACTCATCATCGATGGGTTTAGGCTGGGCGAGAACCGCAACGATCTGAGAAACGGGTAAATTT
This sequence comes from Coleofasciculus sp., assembly GCF_046539235.1. Classification (GTDB taxonomy): domain Bacteria; phylum Cyanobacteriota; class Cyanobacteriia; order Cyanobacteriales; family Coleofasciculaceae; genus Coleofasciculus. The sequence continues at coordinate 16,817 of NZ_JBKHHI010000016.1, read as the reverse complement.
TTACTATCCAAAAATACTTGAAACTCACTGCGCTTTCGGGTTAAGGTTTGGGTGACGACTAAAATAATCGGTACATCTTGTAGTTGCAGCGTATTCAGCCATTCTTCCTCGACTTGATCAAAGCGCCCCGCCTCATGTTCTAGACAGTACCAAATCACATGAATATGTTCTTGGGCGGCTTGTAGTCTTTGCGTTTCAATCAATTCCGCGACATCTAAGCGAACCTGTTGAATCTGTTCTGGATTGAGTTCAAGTCCAGGTGTATCATAAACCGTAATCGGACATCCTTTTTTCCGGTAGCGTCTGATGGTTTGGGTAACTGGGTAGCCCACTCCAGTTTCTGCCAGACGAGATTGGAAAATCGCATTAATCAGCGTACTTTTGCCCACACCGGTTTTGCCAATCACCAGTACATTACACTGTCCTGCGTCTTTTCCGGCATCCTCGTAGGCTTGACTCATTTTATTTAAAAGCTGATCAACTGAAAAATCCTCTGCCATTCCCAGTCATTCCTTTGTCGTTGTCTGGGATAGAACTAGACTATCCACTGCTTTATTAGTGTATCAAGTCCTGCGATCGCGCTCCTTACTTATGGTTCTTCCGGACCTGTTATGCTCAAGCGATAGAAGAAAAGCAGCAATTCATCTTTTACTCTATTGGTTCGATTAAAATCCCCAAATCTAAGCGGAGAGGGGTAGGAGAGTTTCTATCGAGAGCCAATTATGGTATGATTATCGGTAACTTTGAGTTAAATTTCGATAACGGTGAAATTCGCTACAAAACTAGCACGACTGGGAAAAATCATTCTCTTGATGCAGACATCATAAAATCGTTAGTATACACTAATGTGAAGATGATTGATAAATACCTACCTGGTATCATCGCTGTAGCGAAAAGTGGAATGTCACCAGCCGATGCGATCGCGCAGACAGAAACTCCGACTACGGGGGAGCAAGATGCTCCCACTACGCACAATTGGGATACAGCTCATCCCAACTGAGTTATTTAATCCGTTAACAGTTCTTTACCCTTTGGGAAATGAGTCAAGCCTAGCATAATAATCCCCACTCAAATCGAAGATTCTGAGTGGGGTGCGTTCAATGGAGACGACGCAAACCTTGACATAGCCGCCGCGTTTGTCACCGGGCCAGGGGAGCATCGGCAGACCGCGACCCGTCTGGGATTAGCTGCCCATCAGCGCCTGGGCGAGTCCGATGAAGAGCGGTATTCCCAAGGCAAGCGCAATCGGCGTGCCGACGGCTGTGGACGAGCCGATGTAGGCGGAGGGATTGGCAGACGGGATACCGGCTCGTAAAGTGGGCGGCCCTGAGATGTCTGAACTGGAGGAGGCGATGACAGCCAGGAGTACGACGCCGCCAGGGCTGAATCCCGTGGCGTAGTGGGCAATCATACCGAGACCGAAGGCTATGAACCCATGCAGCAGCGGCGCCACCAAGGCATATAGGGCGTACCAGTGACCCACCTTGCGCAGCTCGCCCAGCCTTGCCGTGGCCTCCATACCCATTACCAGCATCAGTATCGAAAGCAGGCCGCGGAAGAGGGGATCGTAGAAGCTTTCAACGACACTTTCCGGCCGGGTTAGCAGGCCTAGAGCGATGCCGAGCATCAGTGCCGATAGGGCAGAACCCTGGAGGCTTTCCTGCACGATGGGCCATATTTTGACCCGCTCGGGCTCCTGCCTGGGATACCCCTGTGCGGTAATGCGCTGCTGGCTGAGATACTCCTGCCTGGTGGTGGGATACTCGCCTGCGGCAACCGGCTGCTTGCTGAGATACTCCTCCTTGCTGAGAGACTTTTTCTTGCTGACATAAACGCTGGCCAAGACGATCGCAGTCACAAGCGCTGGGATGTCCATGAAGGGATAGAGTGCAGCGGCCCAGGGTTCGTATGTTATGCCTTCCGCTTCCAGTACCGTTATGCCGGCGGCGAGGGTAGAGCCACTCACAGCACCGAACAAGCCCGCGGTCGCAATGGCATCCACGGTTTTGATGCCCGGCAGCTTTGCCAACGTGTAGCGCCCGATGAACACGATCAGGATCCCGATTACCACGGCGAACACGGCGGGCAACAGCATCTCCGCCAGATTGGCATTGCGGATCGCAATGCCGCCGCTCAGTCCGACTCTGATGAGCAGCATGAAGACGATGAACTTATAGATCGCATCTGGAATTGCCAGTCGGCTATTGAGGGCGGCAACGACCATACCACCGATCAGAAAGCCGAGTGTCGGGGACTGCAACTTCCCCAGGAAGAGCGTCAAGAAATCGGACAAAAAATCCACTTTGTAATTCCTCCTTGATCAGATATTCAGATATAAAGTTAAAACCATTCAGGTTAAACGCCATCGTACTCATCCCCAAAGCCGCAAACCAGATGCAGACTGTGGGAAACACGGTCAACCAGAGATTAAGATCTAGTTATTCCAATTTATTTCCATACATAGATCTTTAGAGTCCGTGAAGAAGGACTTCGTTGTGTTAGCCCCGGATTTCCAATCCGCGGGCGGTTGTTGCTGTTGGTTTCTACTTGGAACTACAATAGAGCCGGCTGCGGAAGCGCCGACAGTGTACAGAAAGTTCTGACGAGACATGCGAGAGAAAATTGCCATGAATACCTCCTTCAATCTCCCCTGGCTGGGGGAGTAGTGATTGTGATAAGTGAAATCGGTTAAAAGTTGAAGAAAGCGGGGGTGCAACGCTACACCTCTACCGCACAGGTGTCACGCGAATACCTGTGCCGCAGCACCTCCCATAGATCAAGATCTATTAAGGTCCCGAATCTCTATGTGCTTAAGCTTATCTTAAAATCCGCACAAATTTGCGATCGCTCTACATGGAAATGTCCAATTCAAATCATAAGTTTCCCTTTTAGTATCAGAAAACCCGTATATCTCTGGTCAAAGTTATCCTGGCTCGATCGGCGGGGGACTGACTTGCTCCATCCTACCTGTCCAGTCGAACCGGCCAGCGTCTGCTTGTTTTCACCAGAGGACAGTATGGGGTCGGCCAAATCGGGAACAGGAGTTGCGTGAGCACCACTCTTCTAGCAATGGCTGAGCTAATCAATCCACATTTCGGGGGGAGTTGTTGACGGCTCATAAGTCGTGGACGGACTGTAACTGGCTAGGTTAAACCACCCCACCGCCAGTAGGACGCCAAAAGGATAAGTGTTTTTTATAAAATGCTTCCGCTAATCTGAGTCAATCTTTCTCAACAGAGGATAGTGGATTCGCCGATCTTTGGCATAATCTTAAAGATATGGTTCAAGGCAAAACCAGAGAAAATTGTCTTGAATTGTCGTAACAGAACGCATCAAGAGGTAATCCACATGACCCAGAAAGCCAGCAAGCTCGTCATCGTCACGGAAAAGGTGCTGCTGAAAAAGATCGCCAAGATCATCGACGAAGCCGGAGCTGCCGGTTACACGGTGGTGGACGCTGGCGGTAAAGGCAGTCGCAACGTGCGCTCGTCGGGACAACCCACCATTGGCGACACCTACTCGAATGTAAAGTTCGAGGTACTCACCCCCAATCGGGATATGGCCGTGAAGATTTCGGATGAGGTCGCAGCGAAGTTTTTCGACGACTATTCGGGCATCAGCTATATCTGTGATGTGATGGAGGTACTGCACGCGCACACGTTCTGACTCAAAACCCCAGCAATTCTCATTTTGGCAAGAAGCTGTTCAAGCACTGGGACTCTCGGTATTTTGACGGCTCATCACAAACAGCCCCAGATCAGGTCTTACACTCGCTCCCCGTCCGTTTAGAGTCGTGGAGCGAGTCCTACCCCGACTTGTTCTATATTTAGAGACGCATTATCGTCTCTATTGTGCAGCTTACCGCAGGTATTGAGTATAACAATGGGTTAGGTAGCTTTATTTAAGCTATTTTAAGTTGTTTTATGTCTTTGTTTGTCCAAAGTCCAGATCGTTTAATTTGGAGATAGCTGCCGTAGGGGGTTGGTTACCAAGCCCCTACGGAAACTATATAATCTAACGGACAAAGAATAGCAATGAACCAAGAGCGATCGCAGGACTATACCTCGATTCACCCATCTGCACCCCTATCAACAGGCGCTGAGAAAACCCAAACACTCTCTAACCCTACTTATAACCCCACATTGTCGCCAGCCAATCCATCGGAAAAACCCACCTATACAGAAAAGACGACTCGCCTACAAGCCTGGAGTCAGTTGATTAAATCGGTAACACCTTATATTTGGGTGGCGGTTATCCTGATTGTGATTATCCCGCTGATCGGGAGTGGTTTTATTGCCAGTTCATTATCAACCGATTCGGGAATTTCACAGAAGCCTACAAGTGAGGTTGTCACCATTGAACGGACTGTACCGGATCAGGAGAAGATTGATCACGCGATCGCCACCGCGATTACCCATGCTCATCATACCGCCGAACAGTTCGCCTCAGACCAACTCGATGAGTGGGTTGATCAACTCATGAGTCGCGTGGATGATAATTTCTTGGATTGGTATTTTGACTATTTTAATCAAAAGAAACTGGAGTTTAGCGCTCCCTTTGTCTGGGTATCTTCAGCCGTCTCCCACTGGATAGATACCACGAAACAGACTCCCAATCAAGCTGTCGCCGAAAAAATGACGGAGGCGTTTCAAACTGAATTCACCAAACGAGTCCTCCGCCCTAAAATTGCCCAACTCCAAATAGAACATATCACTAGAGACACGGTAAATTTATATATCGCTGACTTAGAAAACAACATTTCCAACATTCAAACTCAATATCAGATTCCGCAAGGAGAATGGGAACGCTATTTGGATGATATTGCGGTAACGATCCGAGATACGGAAGGCAATCTTTCCAACTTATCGTTAAAAGTTTTAGTTGGCGGCAGCACTTACTTATTTGCCAAAGCCATGATTCCCGTTGTTACCAAAATTGGCAGCAAAGTAGCCGTCTCTTTTGCCGGAAAAGCCTCCGCTAAAATGGCAGCAAAAACGGGCGGCGCTGTAGCTGGTAAATTTGGCGCTCAGTTTCTTGATCCGATTATTGGTGTAGGAATTATTATTTGGGATATTTGGGATTATCAACATACCGTAAACGTCGAGCGCCCTGTGTTACGGGAAGCGATTTTAGATTATTTACAAGAAGTTAAGACATCGTTGCTAGATAATCCCGACAATGGCATTATGGCAGCGATATATCAGTTAGAGGGAGGGATTTTGAAGTCGGTTTAAAGAGGAAGCTCGTAGTCAGGGCTTTAGCCCTATATTCTGTTAGCTTTCCTATCCAATATCACCAAATCGACAATTAAGGGACGATGATCGGAACCAATATCTCCGGCGGTGCGAATGGTTAAAACGTTGATTTCTGGACTAATCAGACAATGATCCAGAGGAATCTGTAACATTGGCGCACCTTGGGGCCAAGTGGGTAGAATCCCAAAACCGACTCGCGCATTTTTCAATCCAGTCTGACGGATAAATTGGCGGTAATAGGGAGACCACATTGTTGTATTCAAGTCACCTATTACTACAGGAAAATTGTTGATTGAGTTGATCGCCTTTCCTAGTTCTAGAAGTTGCTGATTACGGGAATTAAAATATTCCCGATTAATTGGCGGTAGCGGATGAGTCGCTATAATAGAAATAGTTTGTCCTTGCCACTGTACCTCAGCAAAAATAGAGGGAATGTCATAAGGCGTGAAATATTGGATATCGGTATTAGTTAGGGGAATCGAACTGTATACAGCAATGCCAAAGTTATCAAATCTCGGATAAACAATCTGGTAAGGAAGGAGATGCTTAAGCGCTTCTAGTTGCTTTGACCAAATTGGATTAATTTCCTGGACAACGAGCAGTTGAGGCTTTTCGGCTTTGACCAGGGAGATAAACTCAGCATAACGCTGGTTATCACTATAGACATTTGCCAGTAACACTCGCAACGGTTGTCCTGAAGGCGTATTTATACCCGAAAATTGGGGAATATACCAGGGAATAACGTCTACAACATTAAGGGTTAAACAAAATAAACTTATCAACCACCAATTTTTTCGTCGTGCGAAGGACAATAAGAGGAAAACTATACAACTAATGACAAAGTATTGCACTTTGAAGTGGGAGCTTAATTCAAAATATCGGTGAACTCCTCCCAGATAAGCACCTAAGGATAAGAGAAGACAAGGAATGAGTCCCGTGAGTCCTAAGCCAAAGGCGATGTTCTTGATGTCAATTTGTCGGGATGTTGGTTGAGAGAACCAGAAGTGTTTCATATCGAGTTGCTGTAGCGGTACAGTAAGCGGTCATGCATTTAAATGGGGTATTAGTAGCGAGCTTGCTGGCTCGCACTACGAGAACTTCGCCATGCTTGACATTAAGGTTTAAATACCAAACCGCTTATCCTCGCCCTAGCCAAGGGAGTTATGGGAATCTATGTCTGATTGCATCTCCCTTATGCAAAAGGAAGTATTCTAGAATTACGGTAAGCACAACCTGAATGGGAGGATTTCTGCCAAAACACTGGGAAGCCTACAGCACAAATCCAGAAATCTTCACATCAGCGAAACTACACTGTCATAACCACGTCACAACAAGTATCTACATTGATAAATGTCAGCGATAGGTCATCGTGATTCCTTTCCAAGGAACGGATTCACGCCCCCAACGCCAGACCCGGTTAATACCTTATCCGTAAATAATTATCACAAAGTCAATGGGGGTGTTAGCCATAGGTAGGAGAGAGTTGATTAGGATTCGGGTTTTCTCGACCTGGAAATGAATTAACCGAACTCCGACAAACTGTAACTGACATCATCCAAATCAATCCTATTTCAACAGCAGAATCATTATGGTATTCAACACGAAAACATCCAACTCTCATGACAGTGACGCTTCCCCAGTAAAAAAAGCCGTCACCTATCTATCCCTGATGTTGCTAGGCGCTGGTGTTTCCTTTGGCGCCAACTCTTTCATCTCCGGTAATCCCCAAATTTCAACCAACTCCATTGTTCCCCAATCCTCTCAGGTTTTGGGAGAAATCATTCCTCCAGCTAACCTGTCCACTCCCCAAAACAGCAACTTTATTACTAACGTTGTAGACACCGTGGGATCTGCGGTAGTGCGGATTAACGCCTCCAAAACTGTGACGTCTCAAGTTCCCGATGCATTTAATAACCCGTTTTTCCGCGAGTTCTTCGGGTCTCAATTTCCGGAACAACCCCAGCAGCGAGTAGAACGAGGAACGGGTTCCGGGTTTATTATTAACACAGATGGGATGATTCTCACCAATGCTCACGTTGTTGATGGTGCGGATCAAGTGGATGTGGTTCTCAAAGATGGTCGCACATTTGCTGGGAAAGTGCTAGGAACTGACCCAGTAACTGATGTGGCAGTGATCAAAGTTGAAGCCGATAATCTCCCCATTGTCACCTTAGGGGATTCGGAACAACTCAAACCTGGAGAATGGGCGATCGCGATCGGTAATCCGTTAGGATTAGATAATACTGTCACCACAGGGATTATCAGTGCGACAGGACGTTCTAGTGCTGAAGTAGGCGTTCCCGATAAGCGCGTCCAATTTATCCAAACTGACGCCGCGATTAACCCCGGTAACTCAGGTGGACCGCTGCTGAATGCATCCGGTGAAGTGATTGGGATGAATACGGCAATTATTCAAGGCGCTCAAGGGTTAGGATTTTCTATTCCGATTAATACAGCACAACGAATTGCACAACAGTTAATCGCCAACGGGAAAGTCGAACATCCATTCTTGGGAATTCAGATGGTTACGTTAACCCCACAGTTGAAAGAAAACATCAACAAAAATCCCAATTCGAGTCTGACTATTGAGAAAAGCAAAGGAGTGCTAATTGCCAGAGTGATGCGGAATTCTCCGGCTGATAAAGCTGGATTGCGAGCCGGGGATGTGATTCATAAAATTAATGGTGAGTCGATCAAAGATGCCGAAGATGTACAAAATGTGGTGCAAATGACGCCAATAGGGCGCGATTTAAACCTAGAATTACGCCGCGATCGCAAAGATATTGAGGTAACAGTACAACCCGCTGCTTTACCAACTCAGATGCAGCAATAATTGAAGGATGCTTGGACAAACAGTTCCCTTTCGGTTCCCTCCCCTTGACAAGGGGAGGGTTAGGGAGGGGTCTACCTCAATGTACGTGCAAGATGGTTAAACAATCTTGTCAACTGAAGCAAGAAAGTTGAGTATCATGTTCAGCCGATTCAGTGCAGAACACTTACACTTCTTCAGATGCTTCTGATTCCAGCGTGTCCCTAGCGCTGACAGCATACTCTTTTGCTAAAGTGGCAAATGGAAACGGAAATGGTAGGGAAACTTCATCTGCAAAATAGGGCCAGCGGTCTCTCAAATTATGAACGAAACTAGCTAGCTTTTCGCCATCAATTTCAGGGTGATGAACGACGGCTATCTCTAATAGTCTAGGATTGCCTGCTTGTTTTTTACCATCATCTAACCGAGATTGCTCTTTTTTTAATGTGCTTGTACCTTGCTCAGTGTTGAATAGTTTTCTGACACTTAGGTAAAGCTCATTCGCCTCATCATCACATACATCCTGCCAATAAAATAAACCACCCGTTCGGCTACCAGGAGAACCCTTGACAATACCAACAGGAACTTCACCATTCTCAGCTACTCGCAACCGCACCACCCACAAACGGTCTATTTCCGATTGAGTCATCTGCCGTTTGAATTCGCCAGGTAAATCGTTGGCTGGTAAATCAGGATTTTTGAGCCATGTTAGCAGTTGTCGAGCATTTTGGGCTTCTGCCATGAATAGCACGCGGGGGGACAATTCTTTTTCAAGGGGAGTATTTAGGCAATCCCGCAAACAGTCAATAACGAACTGATTAATCGCCTGCTGTTCAGCTTTCTGCTGGCGTTTTTTCTCACTCATCGGTTGCTGCTCATTTGTGTCTGATGTGGTTTGTCTCCAATCAGAATTAGGTTCCCACTTTTCACGAATCAGATGTGAGAGTCCAACTGGGTATGAAACCCAAGGGTTTTCTTTTAAAGGCTCTTTTTCTTGAAATAAAGAAGGGGTGGTGACTTCCACTTTTCCCTCCATAGGATTAACACGTAGCATCAGCACGACAGTGGAAGCGGCGTTACTAGCTGTTGTTTTTCGGGTACGGCGGATAACCAGGAAGCATACTAGCCATACAGAAGGTTCAATACCATCAATGTCTGGCTTGATTAAAGGAGCAGGCAAAATCCCAAATTGCCGCAACAAGTCCGATACGGCTCGTTTGACTCTTTCTTGGTCACTTTTTTTCTTTGTGCCTCCTGTTAAAGCGTGAATATGCTGATTAGCATAGCCTGCTTGCATTGCTCCAATGCGCCAAGCTAGTTTAGGGTCAGACTCAGGTGAAAAATATTTTTGTTTTGGTTTAATTTCAACTAAAGCACCGTTAAGTCCTTCAGTAGGTGGGAGAAATGCAGTAATTTGTCTAACTCGCTTATCAAGCAAATTAACGCGCCGTTTTTGACGGCTATTACCTAGGACTGAAGGATTATCAATATCAAGTCTTTGTGTGAGATCTTCGACAAACTGAGTTTTGATACACAGAGAACCTAATTCTCCCTCATAAACAGTTTCCTCTCCTTGTCCTCCAGTCGGGGTATTATAAAATTTCGTTTCCCCCTGTGGTGACAAGGAAAGTAACTGACAAATTTCAGTGATTAGTGCATCTCGACACTGGGGGGTTTCCCAGAGAATGAGGATTGTATGCAGAGGATTAGAACATTGACGAAATACAGCAGGTGCAGCGACTTTGGGTCGCAACATGGGAGTTGATAAATCGTTTGGATCTTTTTGTTTTTTACTCCCTCTCTTTTGCGGCTTTCCAGGTTCCCAGAAAGGCGATAATGTTCCTGATACCCTTACCGCTTCACCCACTCTACGAACAGGAAAACCGTCATTAATTCTATGTTGAATAGCTTGATCAAGACTCGCTAAATCTCTGGGACTGACACCGGGAAGGCAAGGTTGTTCGCCATTATGTCGAGTATCATAAGCGATCGCGGCTTGTATTCCCCTTGACTGTTCATCTAATACAGACCAGTTGTATGTTGGGTTAGATGCTAGAGTATCAGGGTTAGGTAGTGGAGAGTCATTAAGCCGCAGTAATTCGCTAATGGGTTTGGGCCACCCTCCTTCCCCTCCGGCACGTTTCAGGGGCAAAGCCATAAAGCAGAACGGTTGACGGACACCATCCAACCAGCGACGATTGTCACCAATATAAGCCGTGGCTCCTCGGTAGGGTAAGCGTTCCAGAGGAGCAGTAATCCAGCGTCGAATTGAAAGTTGATGATAAATGATCGGGTGATTACGCCAAGGGACTGTTTGCAATTTGAAATGAATTACAAAGGAAATATCGGCTGTCCCAATTTGTTCTTTGTACTTATTAAATAGTGGAACCCGATAGGGGGGCCACGACATCAGTTCCGCCCCTGGTTTGACACTGACAGCGCGGTAGAACGTCAGTTGATACTCGACTTCTCCAGGAAAGCAAACAACTGGATTTTTGAGAAATTCTCCAGCGAGGTAATCGGGAAGTGCCTGAAAGCGGATATCATCATATCGGTTTTCGGGTTGATTTAACAACGAATAACTCGTTGGCTCATCCTCCCAGTGCCACAGGTTATCATCAAGCCGACTAAGACTAAACTCAACGTCTTCTTCCTCTAAGCACCCACTAAATTCTTCTCTCAACCAATCTTTAATCAAGGTTGGTAACTCATCCAGATTGTCCGTGGGTTCTGTTGCGATTAGCCAAGGTACACCAGGACGCTGCCAGCCATTACGCATGGTTTGGATGATTTGAGGGAAACTAGCAGCGATAATGGGGTCGAGAGAATAGACTGGCGCAGAGGGATAACCCTTACCTTGAAGCTTGACCCGTTGCTGAGCCAGGGATTTGGCAACTTGCTGCCACGCCGAAGGCACGTAGAGTTTGAAGAAGTCGCGTTGTATATCCTGGGTCAGTTCCCAGGCACCGGGGAGAATTGTATTAAAAATCATGGTAGAATCCTTTAGTGTTTTTCAGTGCTTTCCAAAAAGCGCCATAGAGCGATCGCGCCAAGGTTTTTTCATCGGGGCGTTTCTGTTCACCCTCAATTGAGTCTTGAAGTTCTTTGAGAATGCCGACTAATAATGAAGTGGTTTCATTATCCTGCTTGTCTTCGGCTGAGTTGGGAGCAAACTTAACATCCAGAAAATGGACAATGCAGGGAACACCACCCCGCACCAAACGCCCAACGATTTGCCAGATACTGACAAACTGAGTCCAACAGAGTACGGAACGTTCTTCAGCCGTCAACTGCTTAAAGGACATTGCTCGACAGTTTAAATCGAGCATCTTTGCCACCGCATACTTGTAAAATTCGCTTTCAACAGTCCTCAGCGTTAGCGCCTCGCCCCGTGATAGCAGCGATTCATAGAGGGTGGAATCCTCTGCCTTCTCCAGCGCCCAAGCGTTAAGCTGTTGGACGGTAGTTTGCCAGTCATCGGGAACTGGCATAGGTCGGCTCAAGAAAACGGCTGCCCCAAATGCGGCTTTTCGGTTATCGTTGAGGATATTGTGACCCCGTTCCAGTGCCATTAAAGGAGCAATGACAATTTGAGTGGGCAGGTCTTTCAAATCCCGGATTTGACCCCGACGGATACCATTCAAATGAGCTGGAGCGCTATCGCGGCGCAGGGTGGCGATGCCATCGATATGCTCGACGCGGTACAGTGGTTTTAGGATTGACTCGACCAACTCGGCTTCGTTGTAACTATTGGTGATTAGCAACAAGCGCAGGCGATCGCTCCACCGATCCGGGTCTTTTTGTTCCTGGTCTTTCAACGTCTCGAATAACTGGTCAAGGAAGCTTTTCGCCCGTCCGGGGGAATGACAAATCGCCTTGACCATCTCGTTCGCGGCTTGTTTTCGCGTCAGAGGTGGCAGTCCGGATAAGGCGATATACTTGCCATTGCTGTTTGGCTGAGGCGTGAAGAAAAACTCACTTTCTCCAATCCCTGCATCGCCTGCGGTGCCATTATTAGCGGCAGGTTCTAATAAGACCTTGGGATTGGCTTGGATGTGATACGTCGGCGTTCCTGGAGCATAACTGGTTCCAGAAATCAATACCGTATGAGGTCCGTCCCAAGCATCAACGGCAAAGAGCGTCGGAAAATTCAGGAGTAAATAGCGACCAACGCCGACATAGCGGAAATATTCCAACTTGCCACCCGATTTAGAGCGATCGCTTGTATATCTAAAGCCGAGAATATTGCCAACCGCAGAAGAGGGGACAACGGGCAGGAAGTCGCGGGGAGGGCGATAGACTAGGGTTTGACTGACATCATGCAAGTCAACGATCCGCATTCGCATCAGCGCATTCAGATGGTCAACCAGAAAGCCCAGTCGGTCGTTGAGTACCGTAATCAGAATGGCAAAGTGTAAATTGCGAGTAACGTCCTCAAACTTGGTCTTGTCTTCAAGAGAAATCCCCAAAGAATCTAGCCATCTGTGCAACCAATCAGCGACTTCTTTTAGGGCATCGCGTTCGCTTTCTGCACTCAAAAGAGTTAAGGCAACATCGGCAAGTTCGCCACCGCGACGGCGATTGAGTGGCGATTGGAGAAAGCCTTCTAGAGTTTCGAGCAGCTGCTTGCGACGCTGACGTTCTGCTTGAGGAGGTAAGCCAAGAGCAATGCGTTGGTATCGCTGTTGACTACGTTCGCTGCGAGTTCGCTTGGCTTGTTTGGCTGGCTTACTACCGTTGTCTGCTGACGGTGAATCAAGGAGATCGCGGATAATGTGGGCAAACAGCGATTGCCCGGTAAAGGGAGTCGTACCCAACCACTCCACCAATTCCGGCTGGTTGTGCAGTCGGGGGAGAATCAGGTCAGTGGCAATTTGGGCATAGTCTTGCGCCCGCTTTCCTGCGGCAAATAGTTCACCCGCCATGCTGCTGCGGTCAGAGTTGTAAATTGTACTGGCAAAGTTAAGTCCCAGTTTGTTGAGAAAAGCGTTATCCGAGGCATCGACTAAGATTTGACTAGGGGCAAAGGCTTCGTCAAACTGTACTTGTACCCGGTCAGCTTCATCAATAAACAGAAAGTCACACTCTTTGTAAACTGCCTCTGTCAAGGTCAATTTTTCTGCAAATCCCTGACGGGGGACGCGGGTATGAATAAAGCTCGCTGGAGTTAATACCCACAAAAGAGCCTGGGCAATATCCTGGTCTAACTGGTGACGCGGACACTTGTAATATAAGGGGCAAGTGTGTCTGTCTTTCTCGTCCTGATCCTCCAAATCGTCATCATCTTTTTTAGAGTTAGAGACAGGAACGTTTTGGTAAAGGTCGTGACAGGGTTCAGAACCAAAGTCCCACTTCTGTTCCGATTGTACCAGGGCTAAAAGGGGGCAGATCGGGCTAAACCAGCGCCAAGCTGGATGCATTGCACCTTGAGTAATTTCTGTCCCAACTGTAGCCAGAATTGGTTCATAAACCTTTTCCAGATGTTGGGCGCGATCGCTCCCCAACACCGGAGCCGCCGGAATTCCCAAGTGATGGGCAAATAGCGAAGCGAGGCGCACTTGGGTAACGACATCATTAACCAGTAAGGCGCAGCGATATCCCTGTTTGGCTAACAGATAAATGGCAATTTCTAGCAGCGTCGATTTACCAACATTCAACAAACCAACAATGGGGATGAGTCCTGCTAAAGTCAGCTCAGTGCCAGAGCGAAAATTATCGGAATTCTCATCATATAGCTGCAACGTGATATCAGATAAACGTTGACAATAGTTTTCTGGCTGTTGTCCTGACTCAGCCAGCTTTTCGTCCATTTCTTGGGCAGCTTGCTGCAATGCCTCTAGAGTAATGGTTTTCGGTGGATTCTTGGCAGTACGAGTGCGATGAAAGGATACTTGAGGGTAAGGAGCTAAAATAGCAACCGCTTCGGGAATGAAAATGGGAATTTCCACGGCGGAGTGACCCTTCTCAGAAATCTTGGCATACCAGTATCCCTCCGTTGCCAGTTTAACCTCTCGTTTTTTGTGCTTTGGCGTGATGGATAAAGTCTTGCGGTATAGTTGCCAGCGACGGGGATAAATGCTGGAAGGAATCAGTTGGGGGACATGGTTGGGGTCTGATAGACTAAAGATTCTGACCGTTTCCGGTAACTTGATATACCCCAACAGCGATCGCTCCCACTGTCTGCCCTTGCGACGAATCAAGTAAAAACGAGCTTTTTGGATAAGAAGCCAGTTTTCGTCACTTTGGAGTGGTTCGACTGGGAAGCGATATCCCAAAAGCAAAGCTGAGACAGAAATAGCGGGTTCTTCTGGTGCGACTTCATTTAATAGGGTCAGTCCCAATTCCACCTCGGCAATCAGTTGAGCCAGACGTGTGACTTCTCGCTGCTGGACCTGAGGGGTTGCGTCAGGCATTCCTGATTGAACATACTCTTTTAAGTCATCTGAGTTACGTAGGGCTTCGCGCAGCTTTTTGCCCCAACTAGAAATGTCACGCATGATTTTTCTGATTTAGAATGGCTTTAGCGTCGGAAAGAATTTCGTGAATTAGCTTCAGGCGCACGCCGTCGAGTTCGGGTTCGAGTTGTTGGCGTACCACCTTAATTCGCAGTGTCTCTTCTCGTTCATCGGGGAAGACGACAAAGGTTTCCGTAGCATCAGGGCGATACTGAACTTGTTGTAGGCGTTCCTCATCTAAATATGACCAGTCCTTGACATCAATCGCCCAGCGACGCTTGCGACTAAACTCTACGAGTAAGTCAAATTCATCAATCTCTGGCCAAAGGGTGACGCGGACGCCAAGTTTTGAAAGTTCTTCTGTCAAATGAATTTCCCAGAGTCCTGGTAGCGTACCGTACCGATGTACGCCAGGAGTCACGGCTTTCCAACTTTCGGCTTCTTCTTTCTCAATGGTTGGTAGTGGCGGGAGTTTCGCCGATAGCCGAGAACACCACGTATTTCGACAAGTATAAGTGCCATCTTGACGGCGGCGTTGAACATACTTGCAGCGAGGACAGAAACAATAGGTTTCAGCTTCGGCTAAATCAACCAAATTGACGTAAGTTTGGAGTAAGAAATCACGCAGGGGTCTGAGTTGGCAAGAGGATAGCAAGCGGCGGTATTCTGGGTAAGAAAGGATAGGTTGAGTAATAATGAGCTTACGAAAGGTTCGATATTCAGCGTCAAGTTGACGCCCCCGGCAATATTCGAGGACATCTTGCAGGACTTTCTCTTGCACCTGCATCTCTACATCATTACCCGAAACCTGCCACTGCAAAGCAAAGTCAGAAACGACACCATCCTCAATGAGGCTAACATCTGGCGAAAGGTTCTTAATCTCTGATGCAGGTGACCATTGAACGATTGGTTTGGTAGCCCAATCGAAGAATTCAGGAAGATTCGAGGGGGCTTGTTCGTCTCCTTGCAGCAGAGATGTCAAATACATTCGGGACATTCCAATGCGGAGAGCTTCCGGCGGGTGTATTTTGCCAGGTTCTCGTTTTTCCCATTGGGTTAATCCTGTGGCTAGATATCGCAGGGTTTCGGTTACGGGGATTTGCATTTTGGGTTCCTCCAGTTCCTCTCTGAGCAGGTGAAGACTTCTGGGAACGTGGTCAACCCATTCCACATCCACACCGCGCATTGTCTGTAACCGACGCTGAAGGGTTGCTTTCTGCGTGGGTTTCATTCCCAGTTCAGTACATAAATCTTCTAAAGTGGGTCCCTCTTGGTGGATGCGAAACCAATCTCGTAGGGCTTCCAGGATTTTGTCTCTATATCTAGTGA
This sequence comes from Coleofasciculus sp., assembly GCF_046539235.1. Classification (GTDB taxonomy): domain Bacteria; phylum Cyanobacteriota; class Cyanobacteriia; order Cyanobacteriales; family Coleofasciculaceae; genus Coleofasciculus. The sequence goes on along the minus strand of NZ_JBKHHI010000016.1, from coordinate 969 downwards.
CCTTCATGGATCACGCTCCTATTTATAGAGTGTTTGCCCTATTCTTGCTGCCAATCTTCTGGCACGTCAAGAAAATATTTCAATGTTTCATTGATGTTTCCAATGTTTCTATTTTTGAGTAACTCCACGAGTCCAATTGGCACCACAGAAAACCCTAGTGCCTTTGTGACAACAAAAACAGCAGCCTAGTACTGAAGCTTTTTGACAAAGAGATGTCAATACTACAAAACCAGCCAAATATTAATTAGAAGATAAAATAATTACGATTGACTTAAATAAGTATTTTGGGGGAGAATATTTGCAAACTTATCGAGATTTTGATAATTTTTATTGGGATTGATGGAAATTTAGTTTGGGAGCATGTCAGTTTTTCACAAAACCATTCAAGCTATCATATAATATGAGTTGGGTTTCATACCTCAAGCCAACCTAAAACGGTAACATGCTCCCTTGAGTTTGTATTATTTCCCTTCAATCCCCTGTTGTAACATTTGTTTAGTTAGGGGAGAGGATGTTAAATCCAGAGTCTTGGGGTACGTTTTTAAGATGGTTTCCACCGTCGCCTTCCATAAATCCGAGAGAACTTGACGCCAAGCCTGACGCTGTAGGGTATGGGATTCCTGATTACACCATTGGGCGATCGCCTGGGATAAATCTTCAATCCGATCCGGTAACGGTGCTATCCACTGCTGTAACTCTGCCAAATCTTGAGCTGAAAACAAGTCACGCTGATTCGTTAATAGTTCGATAAAAGCGGCAACGTTTTGTTTCTGAAATAACTGTTCTGTCTGTTGTACAACCTCTAGCGGTAAATCTTGCAACTGAGCAATTTGTGGCAACCTTAAGCCAAATTCCATCATGCGTGGTATTGCTAATAACTTAGCTTTAAACTCACCCCTGTACTCACCTATCTGTTCACCTTCTTCTAAGGCTTCTTGATAAACTTTAGTTTGCTTGAGTTCACTTAAG
>NZ_JBKHHI010000015.1:0-34042 GCF_046539235.1 Coleofasciculus sp. | reverse complement strand
GCTGCTAAAGTCTCCAAGTTCTTGACGTATTTCATTCTGTGCAATTGCCATAATATTTTCCTCCTTTGATGCTAAAAATGCTGACATTGATAGTTTGTTTAGCTGTATAAAAATAATATTCCTATACAGCTAATTTTTAGGGTTAGTTCTAGGTAATAATCCCTACTTATGTTTTAGCAATTAATTAGAAAAATGTCTGTAGTTTCCTATGATGTTTTCATGAAGCATATATAAAGTCTATGGCTGAGTATATTTTCAAGAAAAAATAAAATTCATTGGCGCAATCAATGCCTGCACCAATGCAATATTGTCAAACGATAATTTTTACGCCAAAAATAAATTAAATTGAGTAATCGTTCGTTTAATTTCTAATTTCAACAGTCCCAGTTTAGCTGTTTTACTGGCTAAAACCAGAAAAACAGCTAAACCGGGACTGGTTAAAATACTTAAGCCATGGTTACCTTCGACAGAAATGCGAGCAATAGTTCCCCGAGCCAGTTCCTTACCAATCCGCTCACCCAGAGATAACATCGCTGCTGATATTGCCGATACCCGTTCATCATCCATATCAACTGGCAAACTAGCAGCTATGGGTAAACCATCTGGAGTAATCATTGCTGCACCTTGCACATCAGGGGTATTGCTTACAAAGGTTTGTAAAATACGCCCTAATTTGTAAGGATTAATTGCCATAGCTGTCGTTTTGCTTAAATTGATTCAATAATCTCCTTTGTGCAAACGTCATGTAGAGACGTTCTCAGAGAACGCCTTTACTCAAATCATGACGATGTTCAGCTTTTTTGCGTATTTATTTTATTGACGCTATTCTGTACTCGTATAATCCAATTGCAAAAACCAGATTATTTTTGGACAGCGCCTAAAATCTTGTACTCGAAAACGTCGTGAGTTCCTTCCCGTAATGTTGATTCAGTCTGAGTTCCCCGTAAACGCTTACCTAAAAAGGCTTCAAGAAACCCTTGAATTGCCCCCATCGTAAATGTGCATTGACGAGACGAGCCTTGAGGTTCACCTGCTGAACAAACAGTTTCGTGAGTATAGACTTTATATCCTTTGTCTTCCTGGATGATCTTGTCAACCACGCACAAACGAGTCCCCTCTTTTCCTAAAGCGTACTGAACTTTTTGGGTCACATCTGCTAAAGAAACTTCTTTACCCTTGTCCACTAAGTCAAGCTTTTCAGCTAACATTCTGCCCCGTTGACGACCCGCAGAAATTAGTGCAATTGCGGTAGCTTTATCGCCTAAAGCTTCTTCAACACCAGTAATAATGGCTTTGAGGCAAATAATACTGCTAAAGTCTCCAAGTTCTTGACGTAGTTCATTCTGTGCAATTGCAATATTCATCTTCTTAGTTGTATTCATTTGAATGTAATCAGCTAACTGTCTGTTTACTATTTCTCAATTAAAAACATTATTCAGATATTTCCCTATGAAAGTATTTTTAAGTTTTATTAAATGCAAAATGAATAGTTTTATGGCAAAAGATGTTTTGGCTTGAGAATTGACTTAAAAATTCACCTAAATAACTTTATTTGTTAAAACCTTTAGTGCGGTCAAAACCGAAACTTTTAGTCGAGGATTAACCTTCAAAATAGCTGGACGATGTTTATCATTTAAAATGCCTAAATGTTGGACTATTTCTTCTGTCGGTATAGCCCCCGAACAATCAGTATGAGTTAAACCAATAACCATCGGTACTTGAACGCGATTATTCATAAAAGCTAAAATATCTTTAGCGGAGGAAAAACTATCTGCTTGATTAGCCTTCACCAGTAGAATATAAGCATCAGCCCCTTTAATTAAAATATCCCACATAAAATCAAAGCGGGTTTGACCTGGAGTCCCATATATATGCAAATTTTTATTGGCATCTAACACCAATTTGCCAAAGTCGAACGCAACGGTAGTTTCATGCTTAAATGAGGATTCTTTTTCCGAATAACTAACCTTACGTTCTATTTCTACAACATCAATTTCACTAGCTGTACGTACAAAAGTAGACTTGCCTGCTCCGACAGTTCCGGTTATAACTATACGTATATTTTTCATAAAATTTATTTGACCATTTTTGGTTATTAGTTTTATTAGTTTGCATAATAATAGCATGAATATTTACTACATAAAATTGTTTCATTTACTTCCATTAATTCAAAAATTAAACTACAACTATCTTGAAATCAAAGAATGCTTTTCGTGTTTAATGTGGAAGGAAAAACAGAAAATGCTGTTAAGAGTATAGTTGAGCAATGTCAGGATATTTATTGCTTTTTTCTGCAGTTAATTACAGCCTTTTAAATAGTGCCTGACATTTTTTCTTTACAGTAAGATAGACTTAAGGTCACCAAGAGTCCGTTTTATTTCCAACATCAAAAGTCCTTGTTTTGCTTGTTGAGTGGCTAAAACGAGAAAGACAGCATCTTCACCACAACTGGTCAAAATACTCAAACCTTGGTTACCTTCAACATAGATGCGATCAATTGTACCTCGAACCAGTTCTTTACCAATTCGTTCCCCTAAAGATAGCATCGCCGCAGACATGGCTGATACCCGTTCATCATCCATATTACTAGGCAAAGTAGTTGCCAGAGGTAAACCATCTGGAGTGACAATAGCAGCACCTTCAACATCATTCGTCGCCGAGACAAAATCCTTAAGAATATGTCCTAATTTTTCAGAATTAATCGCCATTGATTGTTTGACTCCTGCTAAAATTTGAGAGATTGCTAATACAGTTAAGCGTTGAGTTACATCGAAGCTGCACCTGTGGAAATGAGGCGTTTGAATAAGCCTTCTGTCCAGCCAGTTTCTTGAAGTACAGCGGCTGACGTGACTTCAATGTAGGCTTGTTCAATAAATGCCAGATCAATCATGCAAATTAGACTGAGGGCATCCCGTAATTCTTCATTTTTGTCTGCCTCTTTTAGCTTTTGACCTACAGCATTAACCACAATTGCCATGGCTGGAACCACATGTTGCGGTCCAATGCCAATCTGCACATGCACTAGACCAATTCGCCAGCGGCGATCGGCATAAGTATTACCCCAATCATCCATACCTGTAAACATTTCGTAAAACCATTGAGTAAAAGTTTCACGTAGGCGATGCATCCGCCCTTCTTTGGCATTCAAAATTTCGCTCATTTCTGGATCTCGTCCCAAATAAGCATAGAAATGATTTGCCATTTCTGGAGCGATATCTTTGCCCCAAGTCGCGTTGGCTTTGAGGATTGCTTTGTCTTCATCGGTAAAGCCAATACGCTTTGCCATCGTTTCCATAAATGCATGAGCATCTAAGGGCATAGTTTTCTCCTACCTGCATGATTTTTTAATCTTCTTCATTGATAACAAATATTTTTTATGGTTGTCCATGTTTTTTGGTATTGTTTTAGTAAAGAAATCTTGACATGTCAAAACAAGCAGCACATTTTATTTAAATACCAAATCAGAACCAAAGCATGGTATTTAAATAAAATGAATACAACCCAGGTTTATGATTGTGATTGAATTAAGTGGTATTCAATTATTAGGAAATAGATGGCAAATAGAATGAATGCTATCATATCTGGCTAGGCTCATGCCGAATTTTATCAGCCTAAACTAATGCTGTGTTAACACTAACAGGGCTACACAAACTAAATCTGCTTCAAACCTTTGCCAATGACAAAGGACAAAAGACATAACGTTCCTGACATTATCTTTTTTCGTGGGTTAGCAGATAAGTCCGGAGCATTAGCTCAAATCAGTATTGTGGTTATCTCTAGTCTTGTCTCCAGATATACAGTTTCGCTTATGTATATTTTTATTATTTGTCATCATAATTTAAGGATACTTCGCTTTTGTTGCACGGAAGGGGGAGCCTGAAAGCCCCTCCAAATAAAAAATATATTCCGCTTCCCTCTCCTTGTAGGATACTGCTGGCGAATTGGAAAAACCTAACCCCCTTGCACGGGGGAGGACAAAGGATGCGAGAGCTTTTTTGCACGGAAGGGCGAGCATCAAAGCCCCTCCAAGAAAAAATATATTCCGCTTCCCTCCCCTCGTAGGGGAGGCGTCGGGAGAGGTGAAATATATTCCGTTTCCCTCTCCTTGTAGGAGAGGGCTAGGGAGAGGTTCGGGGAGGGCGAGGGAGGGGGCTGACGCCCCAGTTAATTGACCAGCAGTATCCTGGAAAAAGTCAGGGTGTGGGTAAGAGACTTACTGAACTAGCCCAAGCTGACTTTAATCTGGGTAATCGCCCGACTAATATCTAAGTTAAGGGCGCCTTGTTTGGCATCTTTCCCAGCCAGAACGATGAACACAGCTTCTGGACCGCAGTCGGTCATAATGCTGTAGCCGTCATCACCTTCAACTAAAATACGACTGGTTTGACCTCCCAAGAGTTCTTTGGAAATCCGTTCACCCAGAGACAGCATGGTGGCGGACATTGCTGAGATACGCTCTTCAGCCACTGAACCCGGTAAGCTAGACGCCAGGGGTAAACCATCCGGCGTAACAATCGCAGCACCTAGCACGTCAGATGTCGTCGAGACAAAATTCTGAACCAGATGACTCAGTTTCTGAGTATTAATTCCCATTCTTGTGTTTCTCCTTAAGGTTAATACAGGACAATGAAGTTAAATGATGTAACTAGGACAAGCATGGCTGACTGGTTCAATGTTAGGATTACCTACTTCTGAGTTTTAGCCCAAACTGTAAGGCTACCCAGTCAGCTCACGATGAGCATAAGGCGGCGAAGAGAAGATTTGCCGAGTGTGATAAGCAGGGCAATCCTCATTAGCTGCTTTTTGTCGAATTACTCAACAGTAATAAACTCGAACAGGTCGTAAGAGTCACCTCGAAGAACTGATTGTGTTTGTGAACCCTTTATTTTTTGCTGAAGCAGTTCGGTTAAAACGCCCCAAACTAAACCGAGGGTAAAAGTACATTTAGGCGGTTCTCCCTCAGTTCCGCCGATCGCGCAGAGGGTTTCTGTGGTGTAAACCTTGACAGTGTCGCCCTCTTGGGTGATCTTGTCAATGATGCACAAACGAGCTCCCTCTTCACCCAAAACTTCGGCAATTTGCTTAGTCGCATCTTCGAAGTTTTGTGTAGTCCCTTTGAACCCCAACTTTTCTGCGAGTTCTTGCCCATGTTTACGACCAGCAGCAGTCAGAGCAACGGCTGTTGCTTTTTCACCTAAGGCATCGGTCATCCCTTCAACCAAAGCCCGGAAGGATTCAATACTGCTGAATTGTCCTAATTTATCTCGTTTTAGTTCTAACACGTTGACTCCTTATTTTCGACAACATAGAGTTGGAACACTTCATCAACCAAGAAAGTGCTTAGCCAGGTAATCCTAGTCAGTTAAATTGCTATTAATTTAAGAATTTCTTTAATAAACTAAATTCTTAATCATAGATATTTAGCTGGTTCTAGACATATTACCCTGCTGTTTCTATGAATAATATACAGATCGAATTGATCCGATCCGGAAACTTATATATTTTTTTCTGCCCATCTAGACATTGAGAGTTCTGTTATTTACAATTAGTATAGTCACATATTTTTTTGAAAAATTCCTTTTAAAAAGAGTTTTACTTCAAAATATAAAATAAATATAAAGATTTAGTTCCTCATATTTGCGTAAAAATAGATAGAGTCCCCGTGAAGAAAGCTGTATCAACAATCTAGTGAAACTTGGTGGATAAATTATTAACCTGCAAGTCCTTAAGAAAAAGTGGTCAAGATGCTTGCACTAAGAATGATGAACTGGCAAATTGAGTATGCAGCCCCTGCTAGCCATAGCACAATGACAAGCCGGGAACATGGCTTTGATTAACTTGACACCACTGCTCTTGAGTCCGTCCCTGTGCACTTCTTATCTAAAACGTTTCGCTCTACTGAAATTCTCTCTCTGTTCAATTGTATTACATGCAATACATTTGGCAAGTCTTGACAAAGACTCTACTTATAGAAGATAATAAATAAGGTATGATCTAAATATGTGTTAACCAGGAAACACATCTCTCTATTTTTCTCTGAATCATGGAATTTAGCCTCGAAAACTTAACGCCATGTTTCAGATTCGCTAAGGAGAATTCACTCAAAAAAGAATAGTGCTGAGAATCATTAAAATCTGCTGATCAGAGTGAATCAACCATCAGGGCAAAAACTGAGACAATCGTAAGGATTTTGAGAGTCTTCAGAAATACAGCCCAGGATCTGTAGAAAAACTAGCTAGTGCAGCGCACTTGAATTTGGCCAATATCCCTGAGTTCAGCGTCGCTACAGGTGTTCATTTTTCGGAAAACCCTGTAACCTGTATCCCACCTGATTACGTTATCAGCCTTTTGCATCGAACTCGGGTTAATAAAACGCCGCGATTAAGCGGTAAGGTGAATTATGTTTGAGTTAATCTTTCAAAACGAGATTGTCGGGGAAATCGTGTTTAGCATCGCGCCCGATGGGTTTGGTGTGATTAATCTCATCGAAGTTAAACCCAACTGTCGAGGTAAAGGATTCGGAAATCAGCTTTTAAACGAAGCCATCGCTCAACTTAAATGCCAAGGCGTTAAGGGGATACGTCTGACTCCGATCAAAACTAAGAATCCTTTTATCGTAGATTGGTACAAAAAGAAAGGATTTGTCTTAAACAGAGACAGAATGCTTTTAACGTTTTAACCATTGCATTCGGATCACACTGAGCTCTTACGCCAGTAGCAAGAGGATTTTCTATAGTGGCGTGTAAAATTGGGCAATAGATTTTGCGGGTTTTAGGGGCGCACGTCGGTGCGCCCCTACAATTTTTATCCATCACATTAGGTGTGCAACACCACTACAATTTTGGAAAAAACCTTATATTTTTCCTTTTATACCTACCAATAAATAATGTAGAGACGTAGCATGCTACGTCTCTACTAACGGCGGCTTATTTCCCTTTCATACTATCCTTGAAGAGAATGAAAAGCCGCTCTTTTCAGAGATTAAGTGAGTACAGTAAACTCAAACAAGTCGTAACTGTCACCTCGGAGTACCGATTCCGTTTGACTTGCCTTCAGTTTCGATTGAAGTAGTTCACCTAAGACTCCCCAAACTAGACCAAGTGTAAAAGTACACTTGGGAGGACTTTCCTCAGTTCCACCGATAGCACAAAGGGTTTCTGTTGTGTATACTTTGATCGAATCACCGTCTCGAACAATCCGATCAATGATACAAAGACGAGAACCTTTTTCTCCTAAAAGTTCTTGAATTTGTTTGGCGGCATCCTCTAAGTCTTGTGTTGAACCTTTCAAGCCCAACTTTTCAGCAACTTCCTTACCGTGCTTCCGACCCGCAGAGGTCAGTGCTACGGCTGTAGCTTTGTCCCCTAATGCGTCTGTCATGCCTTCCACAATAGCCCGGAAGGATTCAATGCTACTAAGTTGTCCCAGTTTATCGCGTTTTATTTCTAACACATTTGCTCCTTATTTTCAGAATAGATTAATGAGATGTGTTCTACATTTATCTAGGTGTTTAGTTATACAGAAGTATTTCGATAAGTTTATTAAGACTTCCGGGTATAACCGACAAAAGCTTAAATAAACTCCGAGGAATTTATACTTATTTTCTACATCTGTAATACTTGTATACCATACATAAGCTTAGCTGGTATTCCCGGAAAACGTCCAGTTTTTTGTGATCTATCAATCAAAAAAAATAAAACGAAATATTCTTAACTAAAAAATAATCTAATCTGCCTAATTAGTTGGAATAAATTACTCAAAATATATCAACTTGAGCTAAGAAGGCTAACGCTTTAGTTCAGGGGGTTCGTTGGCAAATGAATTTGGATGTTTCGATGTTCCATCGCTTGTTCAAATAATTCGGTTGAAAGCGCTTGTTCAACCGACCAAACACCGGGTTTACTCAGTTGACCTGCCAGTATAAACTGGGCAATGCTGCCTGTACCCGCACCAGCCGCAGCTGCTGTATTTTTATGCACCAAGGTTGAGACAACTGTGACAGGTTGGTTCTCTTTGTAACCTGTGACTTGGGCGCGAATGGCAATGCCAATCCCACTGATGCGATCGCTAATTTGGGTCATGCGGTAGCTGAGTTGGGACAGATACTCGATATTTTCGGGTTTCCTCAACCAAGAAGCGGGAAACAGATGGGCGGTGATCCAGGTGAGGTGGTTATAAATATCGGGAATTGAGCCAAACTTGGTGATCACCGTTTTCACGGGGAATGACTTGACAAGGGTAACGGTTTCGGGTACATCGAACCAGTAGACGCCGACTTTGCCATAGGGTTGAGGGAAATGAACCGTTTCGCGATCGCTATAGGGTTTTACCTGACGCCACTGGTTATCAATCCACGCCTCAAAGGGTTCTGTTAACCCCAGAAACGTGGTTCGCATCACGGTGACGCCAGCCCCACCGGAACCAGCTACACCATAACTCAGGTGAATGGTTTCCGGCTGATCCAATTGTTCAACCGCCTGACGCACCATGCTATTGGAGATTCCCGGAAAAACCCCAGTATTGATAATCGCCGTCACACCCGCCGCCGCTGCTGCTTCGTGATCGGTCCAGGCTTTGTGAATAAAGGCGCGATTATCACTCACATCCAGATAATTTACGCCCATCTCAATGCAAGTTTTGAGAACCGAGGCGTCTCGGTAGAGAAAAGGACCGGCACAATGGATAACCAGATGATGAGACGCGATCGCCCGCCTCAACCCATCGCGATCGGCTAAATCTAGGGTGAGAAACTGCACCTGCGGCGAAAATGCTGTCTCTGATGCTCTGTGACGCCCTGTAATCGTAATTTGTGCTGGGGTGTGGGCAATCAGATCTTGCATAACATTGCTGCCGATACGTCCTTGTCCTCCCAGAATCAAAACTCGGTCTGTCATTGCCCAACGTCCTAATCTGCTTACTGAAGCTTAGCAAGTGCTTTACCCCTCAGATCAAGGTTGCCGCTACCTGGGACGTCCAAAGTTATCCATTCAAACGTCAAAACATGGTCTGTTGATAAGTTATAGTAAATGTGTTTACCGAAAAAATCCGGATGAATACGGCTGGACTCGGTAAGGAGTGACGTATCTCCGTCCATGTTGAGATGCATTCCATCCCTGACCAATGCAGATAGCTGATCCAAGGAAAACAGAATGAAGTTACTCAAGAGAGATATCTCTATAATCTCTCCAGAGGATAAAAACTGCCTAAAAACGACACCTCTTCTCAGTCCAAAAGTTTGGCTGATTTGAATAGTCGCGGCTATACTGGCAAGGTCTGGATATTTCTGTAACGGCAGTCATAAGTAGTATATGAGTCCTGTGGTTAAAGTTGTTCAACCCTCTGGTATCTTAGATGGCACAAAAGCCGGTCAATTTCGTCAAGAGATTAGCGACCTGGTGCAATCGAATGCCGACATCGTATTGATTGATTTTCAAGACGTTACCTTTATGGATAGTTCGGGCTTAGGGGCGCTAGTTCTTGCCCTTAAGACCGTTCGTGCTGCTGGGGGAAAGCTCTTTGTTTGCTCAGTCAACGAACAGATCAAAATGTTATTTGAACTGACAAGCATGGATCGGGTGTTTGAAATCTTTCCTACACGAGAAGCGTTTGAGGAGGCTGTCTCTTCTAGTGCATAATTCTCTGGGTTAGCCCAATTTGGCGAAGCCCAGTAAGAATCCCCGTGCGGAAGGGGGAGTGTTAAACTCAATAAATAAGGTTAATTCTAATTTATTCTAGCTGTAAAAGCTGGTAAATATAGTGAACTAACCCTTATCTATAATTTTTTCTTGCTTACTGCAAGAAGTGGGCTTTAGCATATCCCCACCATAGAATGCTGGAGGTAGGGTTCCAAGAACTGTACCGAAGCAAGCCTACACTGTACCCAGAGGGGAGTGTGTAGGAGGATGTCACTAACAACCCGCCAGGAATGCAAATCCTTGGCGGGTAACTCTTTTATCCAAGTAGCGGGTTCTATGGCTAATACCAAATCTGTTTTGGGAATTTTGACATCCGTTACATAAGACTTACCCAAAGTTGCCCAAAGCGTGGACATCCCTGACGCTTACTTCAGAGCTTCACCCAGATTGAGGGCGGGAATCCCCGACGTCAGCCGTTCCTTCGCCAGCTTAGGAAGTCGGGGAGCATATCAATCAAAGTTAATTTCTAGCAAAGACAAATCATCATCGAAAAAGTCTTTGGGATTTAATATGTCAACGCCCTCTAAGATCGAGTTGAGATTACACGAACTATCTATTCTACACTCACCCAGAAGTTTGACGAATGAGTCAAGTCCCCAGATATTACCATCGGGTTGGTGAATCTCGTAAATCCCATCGCTGAAAATGTACAGGGAACTGGATTCGCTGACGTCGCAGCTATCATCAACATACTCAGCCTCAAGCAGCATGCCCACAGGCAGTCCCGTTGTCTTCAAGAGATTGACCTCGTGACTAGACGATGGCTTACCCGAAAATAAGACAGCCGGTGGATGTCCAGCACTGGCATAAACAAGTTGACGCTTTGTCCGATTATAGACTCCATACCAGATAGTAAAGTATTTATCGTTGCGTGCTGTCATCTGAAAGGTCTGGTTTAACCCTCGCAGAACGTCGCTGGGTTGGTAATAGTTAATATTCGGCAGGGTGCGTGATCTCAATAGATTTAACACCGAAAGCGTTGGTAAAGCGGCTCTCAAGCCATGCCCTGCCGTATCTAACAGATAAATTGCCAGGTGTTCTGAATCCAACCAGTAGTAATCGAAGCCATCACCTCCTAATTGCCGAGACGGAATGAATCGAGAGTCAATAGTCACAGGCGGTTCAGTCATCTGGTCTGGCAGAATGGAACGGACATAGTCTGCCGCTTCGGCGAGTTCCATTTCCAGCAAATGTTTTTGATGCTGCAAATCGCGGCTGAGTTCATGCAGTCTCAAGCCGGAACGCACTCGCGCCTGTAACTCAGCGATTTCGATTGGCTTACAGATAAAGTCATCCGCCCCAGCATCCAGTCCCTTGACGCGATCGCCAACGGAACCGAGAGAGGTCAGCAAAATAAACATGGTGGTTGATAGGGCTGGGGTTGCCTTAATCTGACGACAGACTTCTAGTCCGTTCATCCGGGGCATAATCCAGTCACAAATGACCAACGCCGGACACAACTGCTGCGCAAGTTCAAGACCCTCTTCGCCGTTGCTAGCGATGGTGACGTCATAACCTTGGTTATGAAGCGTCCGTTTCAGTAGTATTTGAATGGCAGGGTCGTCATCAATAATGAGAATTTGGGTCATGGCATCGAGATAATACAAGTCACTCAAGGAGATTGCAGATGCACGCGCTTACAACAAGAAGGAAGACTCGATGAAGCTATGGGTACTTTCATGAGAAAGTGATATAGATCTCAAGGTCAGTGAATAAATGGTAGAGCAAGGGATAAATCTAGGGTAGACTGGATTTTTTCACAGGGAGTATCTGTTCATTTTAATTCTGGCTTTGATGTCGTTGATGTGAAAGGCTTTGAGCAGTTGAAAGAGCTTCAAACATATAGCAAGCAATTTCCTTCCGACCTGAATGCGTTAGACCAGGTTTTATCCTGGTTTGGGGAGCTTCACCCCTCCTCAATCGAAACAAAAGTCTGGTTACAGTGCAAACTAGCGCTTGCGGAAGGATACACTAACGCGGTGAAATATGCCCACAAAGACCTGCCGCCCAGTGTTTCCATTGAGGTTGAGGTAATTCTGGGGCAATCGCCCCAACGCCTAGAGATACGGGTCTGGGACTGTGGAGCGCCTTTTGATTTTGAACGGCGGCTCCGAACTCCGTCGTCCTTGCCTGCTGATCAGGCGGAAGGAGGGCGAGGATTGGCTATTATGCAAAAAATTGCTGATAAGCTCAGTTATACACGCATGGATGATAACCGCAACTGTTTGACGATTGTTAAATATTATTAAAAATCCCGGCCGCCCGGTGTCGGGAAGCAGGGGAACGGGGGATCAGGTGCCGCGGTGCATATTTCCGACGTAGTCGTCTACGTCTGAGGCAAAGAGACCGGGAAAAAATTGATCGGCTTTCGGATAAGCGAAAACCCAGCTTCTCAAGCTGGGTTACTGTTTAGGCTTTACCTTCAATTGCTCTATCTGCTCCGCATAACTGAATCAAACTGGGTTAAATCTAGCTTGATGCTCAAGCTTAATTCAGCGGCTTACCTGGCGATGGTATCACCATTTAGCGACCGCTGCCGCGATTGTCATCGTTGCCCTTAGCATCAAACGTAAGACGCTTGGCTGATTGATTGGACAAAATGACTACGCTTTCACGTTCTCCCCTAAAGTAGGATGCTGGTGAAAACTTGCTCTTGTTGTTGCACATCGCTTGTAGATCTCCTTGTCCAAGTGGCTACAGCCTTTTTTCCAATCGACAGCGTGCCAATCAGGACAAACCCTAAAATTGGGAGTAGGATGGGCGCAGAGCTGTGGAAGCGGGGGAAGTTGGAGGAGAAAAATTGCCATGAGAACTTATTCGAGCCCTATTGGTGTGCCAATGTCAGGAATCCATTCAGGAGGATGTCAAAATAGAACTACTGCACACTGAACCAATTTGGGTACAGTGCTTTTCGTCCCATCTCCCTGTCGTCACCTATTGGAAAGAGCGAGTGTGAACGTTTCGACCCCGAAGATAGAACTTGACCCCAAAAATCTGTTTCCGTTTCCTCTGGATCAATTTCAGCTCCAAGCGATCGCGGCGCTGAATGCGAATCGCTCGGTTGTTGTCTGCGCCCCCACAGGTTCTGGGAAAACGTTGATTGGCGAATATGCTATTTACCGCGCTTTGTCAAGAGGAGGGCGAGTTTTTTATACTACTCCCTTGAAAGCCCTCTCCAACCAGAAGCTGCGAGATTTTCGTGCTACGTTTGGTGCGGAAAATGTGGGTCTGGTTACGGGGGATGTTTCGATTAATCGGGACGCGCCAATCTTGGTGATGACCACGGAAATCTTCCGCAATATGCTTTACGGCACACGCATTGGGGAAATTGGTACCTCCCTAGAAGGGGTGGAAGCGGTGGTCTTGGATGAGTGCCATTATATGAATGACCGACAACGGGGTACGGTTTGGGAGGAGTCGATTATTTATTGTCCTCCAGAAGTTCAGCTTGTAGCCCTATCCGCTACGGTGGCGAATTCCGATCAACTAACGGACTGGTTGAACTTAGTTCATGGCGCAACCGAGCGAATTTATTCCGACTTTCGACCGGTTCCCTTACAATTCAGCTTTGCCAACCCGAAGGGCATTTTTCCCCTGCTGGACTCTAGCCAAACGAAGTTAAATCCTCGTCTCAAACCGAAACGCAACAAAGGGAGAGGACGGGGGGGACGCCCAGAAAGCCCCAGTAATGCCTTTGTGCTGGCGCAACTCCAGCAACGGGATATGTTACCCGCGATTTATTTTATTTTCTCTCGTCGCGGTTGCGATCGCTCGGTGGAAGAGTTGGGAGAATTGTCTCTGGTGAATGCCAAAGAAGCGGCTGAATTGAAACAGCGCATTGACGAATTTTTACGTCGGAATCCAGAAGCGGGTCGCGCCGGACAAGTCGCCCCCCTGTATCGCGGCATTGCTGCCCATCATGCGGGGATTTTACCGGCTTGGAAGGGGTTTGTAGAAGAACTGTTCCAATTAGGGTTGGTTAAGGTGGTGTTTGCCACTGAAACTCTAGCGGCGGGAATTAATATGCCCGCTCGCACCACCGTGATTTCTACCCTCTCGAAACGAACTGATCTGGGACACCGACTGCTGACAGCATCGGAATTTCTGCAAATGGCAGGTCGAGCCGGACGCCGGGGGATGGATGCTACGGGTTATGTGGTTACATTACAGACGCCCTTTGAAGGAGCAAAGGAAGCGGCGTACCTCGCCACCAGTCAGGCTGACCCCTTAGTCAGCCAGTTTACGCCCAACTACGGTATGGTGCTGAATTTACTCCAAACCCACACCCTTCCCGAAGCCAAGGAGTTGGTGGAACGCAGTTTTGCCCAATACCTGGCGACACTGTACCTCCAACCCCAGCAACAAGCGATTACGGAGTTAACCACAGAACTGGCAAAATTAGATATTCAACTAGCACCCGTTGACTTAAACGCCCTGGGGCGATACGAAAAACTCAAGGAACGGCTCAAAGAAGAACGGCGATTACTCAAAACCCTACAACGGCAAGCCCAAGCCGCACAAGTGGCGGAAATTGCCCAAATTATCCCCGAAGCGCCCTTGGGTACGCTACTTTCACTCAAGGGCAAGTATATTCCAGTTCCGGAACCGATTCCGGCGATATTAGTCGCGAAGGAAAAAGGGCGGGGACAATTCCCCTATTTAGTCTGCTTAAGTGCCGATAATCGCTGGTATATAGCCACAACCGCTGATTTGGTTGGGGTGCATGGGTGGTTAGAGATGATTGATTTAAGTGTCCTCAACCCACCCCCTGAACTCACACTCAAGCCCGGTCAAACCAGACGGGGTACACCAGACACGGAAGCGATCGCGGCTCAAATTCCCACTGATATAGAACCCATGGTTGCACCTGAAGTTGAGGCGCAGCAGCATCGGATGGATGCGGTAAAAGCCCAACTCGAAGATCATCTGGTGCGACAATGGGGGAATCCGTCTCAACTGATTAAGCGCCATAAACGCCGCTTAGCCCTACAAGAGGAAATCAATGAGCGTCAAGCCCTGTACCGAGAAAATCAAGCTCAGCACTGGCAAGAATTTCTCAACCTGATCGAAATTTTAAGGGCATTTGATGGTCTGGAAGATGTCAAGCCGACATCATTGGGACAAGCGGCGGCGGCGATTCGTGGGGATAACGAACTCTGGTTAGGGTTAGCGTTGATGTCCGGTGCGTTTGATCAGTTAGATCCTCACCACTTAGCCGCCTGCGCCGGCGCTTTGGTTACGGAAACACCCCGTCCGGATAGCTGGACTAATTATCCCCCCTCAGAACCGGTACTGGCGGCATTAGATAGTTTAAGACAAACTCGCCGTCAGTTGTTTCAAGTCCAACGTCGCTATCAGGTGGCGTTACCCATTTGGTTAGAACGGGATTTAATTGGGTTAGTTGAGCAATGGGCATTAGGTGTGGAATGGACAGAGCTTTGTGCGGATACCAGTTTAGATGAAGGGGATATTGTCAGATTGTTACGCCGCAGTGTTGATTTTCTATCTCAAATTCCTCATGTGCCATTCCTATCGGATGTCTTAAAACGGAATGCTACTCGAGCCATTCAGTTATTGGATCGCTTCCCAGTTAATGAATTGGTTTAGTAGGGGTTTGGTAACCAAACCCCTTCAAGGTTCTTCAAGGTTCCCAAACCCCTTCAAGGTTTCCAAATCCCTTCCAAGATAGCTTATGAAAAAATGGGTGATTGGCATGGCGATCGCGACCACAATCAATACCCGGCTAGGATTACCCAGGGCGTTAGCTCAAACGGTTAACTTAGGGGTGGTAAAAAGTCCGGATAATCAAGCCGATTGGTCAGCTATTACCGATCGCTTGCAGTCAACAGGTGTGGATTACTGCGTGGTTGACTTGAGCCAGGTTAATCAACGTTCTGATCTAGGCAATACCCAACTCCTATTTTTACCGAATATTGAACGTCTAGAACCCGAACACCTGGCGAGTCTGCAAGATTGGATGCGTCAAGGGGGACGGGTGATTGTCAGTGGTCCTGCGGGTATTGTATCTCAACCTGAGGTGCGGAATCGTTTGCGATCGCTCTTGGGTGCCTATTGGGGATTTGGTTTGACTCAGCCGTCTCGATTGGAACGATTATCGATTTCTTCCCCAAGCTGGATACCCAATGCGGGATTAGTGGGAGAGGTGCAAGGGGGTGTGGTGATTCCCGCCAGTTTGGATGCTCAAACAGTGGCTGTGTGGAATCAACCGGAAAGTCCTCCGGCTGTGGTGACGACGGAGCAATCGATTTTTTTCGGCTGGCCCTGGGGAGTGGATGGGGAAGCACCTGCGGCGGTGGATGTAGTTTGGCTGCAAGCCGCCCTGAGTCATTATGATATTACGCCGACGCCTGGAAAGATGCCGAATTCATCCCCACCAAATTGTGCGGCGACTTCTGTACCCGCAATCATACCGGAGCCAAAACGCCAAGATAACCGCAGCGCAACTAATCCGACTCCTGTTCCTAGGGAAGGCGATCGCTTAGTGCTTCCCGCCCAAACTCCAGCGAACAATTGGGGAACCCTTACCGCCAATGAAGTGACGGCGATGAGTCGGGAGTTGGAAAACTTAATCGGTCGGGTGGAAAGTACATTATTAAGGGCTAATGCTCATAATAGTGAGGTTGGCTTGCTCACTCAGGTGAGTGTTGAGTCCTTAACGGGGATGAGTGCCAAGGAATCGGAACATGGAAATCAACAGCATTCCCATTCAAATCGAACCACGGTTTCGGCGTTGGCGCAAGCGAGAATTGGCTTACAAAATTTTCTGGGTGCGGTTGAGCAAGAGGACTACAAGGCGGCGCGACAACAGTGGATTAATGCCCGACGGCTACTCTGGGATAATTATCCGATGGAGCGTCAACTTGCCCAACCGGAAATTCGGGCAATTTGGTTGGATCGGGGGACAATTGTCAAGGCAAAGCGTAAACAGGATTTAGTTAACCTCTTCGATAACCTGGCAAAGGCGGGATTTAATACCGTTTTCTTTGAAACCGTTAACGCCAGTTATCCGATTTTCCCGAGTCAGGTAGCTCCGGAACAAAACCCTCTGGTGCGCGGCTGGGACCCTCTAGAAGCCGCCGTGGACTTGGCGCATGAACGGGGGATGGAGTTACATGCTTGGGTGTGGATTTTTGCGGCGGCGAATCAGCGTCACAATGCGCTATTAAATCAGCCGTTGGATTATCCGGGTCCGGTTTTAGCGGCGCATCCAGATTGGGCGATTTTTGATCAGCAGGGACGCTTGTTTGCGCCGAATACCAGAAAGGCTTTTTTTGATCCCGCGAACCCGGAAGTGCGGGAGTATTTAATGGCGCTGCTGGAGGAAATTGCCACCCGCTATGACGTAGATGGGATTCAACTGGATTACATTCGTTATCCGTTTCAAGATCCAAGAGTGAATCAAACTTATGGGTATGGGGTGGCGGCGCGTCAGCAATTTAAGGAATGGACAGGGGTTGATCCGATTGAGGTGTATCCCCGCGATCTCACCTTATGGCAACAATGGACAGAGTTTCGTATCCGCCAAGTGGACAGCTTTGTCGCATCGGTATCGGCGCGTCTGTTGTCGCAACGTCCTGATTTGATTCTATCGGCTGCTGTATTTGCGCTTCCCCCGGCGGAACGTCAGCAAAGGTTGCAGCAAAACTGGGAAGAATGGGCTGTTCAGGGGTATATTGATCTGGTTGTACCGATGACCTATGCTTTGGATACAGAAGGGTTGCACAGTCTCACCCAACCGTTACTCACGGAATCGACACTCAACCAAGCGTTGCTGATTCCAGGGATTCGTTTGTTGAATTTACCCGATGTTGTGGCAGTTGACCAAATCCAACTGCTGCGGGATTTACCTGCCAACGGGTATGCTGTGTTTGCGGTTGAGAATCTTAACGAGAATTTACATCGTATTTTCCAACAGACTCAAGGTCAACCGGAGTCCACCTCAACCGCACCCATTCCTTACCGTCAGCCATTCCAAGTCGCCATGGCTCGATTTGCCGCACTGCAACAGGAATGGAACTTTTTGGTCACGAATGAGCAACTCGCCATTCATCAAGACGCCTTTACTGAATGGGTGGCTCAAACAGAAAAGCTAAATCAGGCGCTCAATCAACTGGCTATGGAACCCTCACCACAGCTTATTCAAACCGCCCAAGCCGCCCTCGCCGCGTTCCGATCTCAATTCCCCCAATGGATGCAGCAGCAAGGGATGCGCCACCCTTATCAAGTTCAGGTGTGGGATAATCGGCTGGCAACAATTGAACGGCTATTGAACTATGGTGAACGAACCACTTTACCGGAAAATTCGTCAGATGCGATTAAACGTTAATAACTGAAACTAATTGCCGACATTTGGCTTAAGAGCATGGTAGTTTGTGTAAGGTAAACTATTTTGGGCAGCTAAGGCGTTCCCCATGGGTCTAGCAACAATTAGCATTCAGAATAGTTGTCTACCCTATCAATCTCAACTGGGGACACAGATTTGATTGTTCCCCGACATCAGATCTGGGTAAGATTCCCGATGAAGTCGTTTGCTTAAAGGACATATTAGTTGAGATAACGGTAAGGGGTTAGGGGATACTCCCAACAATAGGTTGATGGTTCACGCAGTACTTGCTCGTTTAAAGTCGAGTTTTTACCTTGATGAAGTGGTATTTACAGCTTAATGTTTTTGTGGGTTTGCTTTCAGTTCTGACGGGAATTGGTATAGCAACCATTGCTTTTGGTGAAACACCATCGAAGTTCACTGACTCAACCTCAAAGGGGGTAATGGGTCGCCAAGTCCTGAGTCTAGAAACGTCCAAGATGGGCAGGGTGAAGGGTAAATCGGTCAAGTCTCCCGCTTCACGCCTGAAACCGACTCCGTCTGCGGCGACTAAGCCTCAGTCGTTGAACGTTAAACCAACAACGTCTACATCAACATCCCGAAAGCCCACGAATCTCAAACCCCAAGCGGTCAAACCCCAACCGCTCCAACCTGCCCGTTTGCCGATCGCAACGCTTCATGATTCTGGTTTACATAGGTCTCCCCGTTTAGAACGCTCAAGTATTGTTTTACATCATATAGATAGGCTGCAAGCGATTCTCTTTGATCCGATTGTTGTACCCGGAGATATCCTCAATCCTACCCAGCCTGATCCCACCGTCTTGCCAACGGTTAATGTTTCTCCGTTCCGTCACCAGGGGGTTCATCTTCCGGGTGAAATGGCAGATGTTGCCTACCATAGCCATCCCGAAAGACCTGTGATTAAGCCTGTCCCCAGTAATCGGGACAACCATCAATTGTCTAGTCTTTTGGATAATTCTCTCACTCCCGATTCCCCAGAGGTAGAGTCAAAACCTGGGGATGTCGAGGAAACCAGGATACAGGTTCTGGATAGGAGTCATTTAGAAAGTCACTCTTCACCTCATTCTGAATCAAGGACAGATGATCGCATTGTTCTGGGAACTCAAATTCATCCCACTCGCTTAACAGCGGAAAATCGACAGGCGGCAAGTTTAGCACCGTCTCAGATTCACCCTGCCCGTCTCCAACCGGAAAATCGGCAAGCCGCAAGTCTGCGGGTTTCCCCAATTCAGTCTGTAATCGGGCAAGTTGAACGGGTGCAATTGGCTAAACCCGAAACCGTTAACCATCAGCAACGCCCGCAACACTCATCCATTAAAGTAGAGGAACCTAACTCCACTCCTAGAATTAACGTCGTTGAGCAACCTTTATCCTCCCCGAACCCGAATCAGTCGCCAATCGTTGCCAGTAGCCATGGAATTCGTTTGATTTCGGCGAACACCAAACAAAATGATGACACCTCGTCGGAAGAGAGGCAGATTCAAGTCCAAGAGATTAATGTCACCGGGAGTACGATTTTTGGGGAGGCTGAATTTAATCCGATTATTGAACCAGTTGCAGGAAATACCGTCACTCTGGAAGAACTCAGAAGTGTGGCGGATGCGATTTCTCAACTGTATCTGGAACAAGGCTACATTACCTCTAGGGCGGTTCTGGTTGAAGAAACTCTGGATACAGGTGTGGTGGAAATTCGGGTGATTGAAGGGAGTCTGGAAGAGATCCAGGTGGAAGGGACAAGGCGGCTGAATCCCAGTTACGTGCGATCGCGTGTTCGATTGGGGGCGGATACACCCCTAAATACAGGCGAGTTAGAAGACCAATTGCGCTTGTTACGAGTTAATCCGTTATTTGAAAATGTGGAAGCCTCTTTGAGGGCGGGAACTGGACTAGGACAAAGTATTCTGGTGGTGCGGATTACTGAAGCTGATCCCTTTGAAGGAAGTGTCGGTATTGATAACTATTCCCCTCCCAGTGTGGGTGCTGAACGCTTAACTTCAAATGCCCGTTATCTCAATTTAACCGGGATTGGGGATCAAATTTCGGCACAATATAACCGGACAACGGCGGGTGGTGCCTATACCTGGGATTTTAATTATCGTGCGCCAATCAATGCGATGGATGGTACGGTGCAACTGCGAGCATCGTTTAATGAAAATGAAGTGATTGAAGAAGAGTTGAGGTCGGCCGATATCCAAGGTGAATCCGATCTGTATGAAATTAACTATCGCCAACCCTTAATCCGCACACCGCGTCGAGAATTGGCTTTATCCTTAGGGTTTACCCATCAAGATGGTCAGACATTTATTGCCGGACAACCAATAGGGTTTGGGTTTGGACCCGATGAAGATGGTGTTAGTCGCACCAGTGTGTTTAAGTTTGGGCAAGAATATACCCTGCGTCAAACCTCTGGGGCGTGGGCATTTCGTTCCCTATTTAGTTTTGGCACTGGCTTATTTGATGCTACAGAAAATTCCGATCCTGGTGAGGCTAATTGCCCCCCTGAGGGGGATTGCCCCGATGGTCAGTTCGTCAGTTGGTTGGCTCAAATCCAGCGAGTACAAATTATCAATCCGGATAACTTTTTAATTATTCAAGCGGATCTCCAGTTAGCCTTTGATAGTTTATTACCCGCCCAACAATTCGTCATTGGTGGCGGTCAATCGGTACGAGGATATCGGCAAAATATCCGGGCGGGAGACAATGGATTTCGCCTTTCTGTAGAAGATCGGATTACCTTAGAACGGGATGAATCGGGTGTGGCGACTTTTGTTTTAGCGCCGTTTTTCGATGTCGGTTATGTTTGGAATCAGGAAGAAAATCCGAATGAATTACTAGATCAGACCTTTATTGCTGGGTTGGGTTTAGGGATATTGTGGGAACCTCTGCCTAATTTAAACCTGCGGCTGGATTATGGGTTGCCCTTGGTTGATTTAGATGATCGCGGGGAAAATGCTCAGGATGATGGCTTTTATTTTAGTGTGAATTACAATTTCTAAGTTGGCGGCACAAGAGGGTGGATGTTAACGCAAGTAGGTTGGACTCTTGGAACCTAGGCTTTCACCTTCTCGTACTCGCCTAGAACCCAGACTCCGCAGTTCAAAATGTAGTATGATAGGTGATCAGGCTGGTCTGCGGAAACACTAAGCATAAATATTTAAGGAAGGTTTAAAGGCAGAACAACCTCATAGCTTAGTTATAATAACTATACATTCTTATACTTTCAAGCCTTCGGACACTGGGAAAATATGCCACAGATACCACAGTCTCTTACTGAAGCTGATATTTTTGCTCGTATCGTTCATCCCAAAGCTGGTAATCTTCCTCAAGAGCTTTCTCGTCTTATTCTTGATCTACGGTTTGAAACTGAAGACATCACTCGCATGAATGAGCTGGCTGAGAAGAACAATCGCGGGCTGCTTAGCGAAACCGAACGCCAGGACATGGAAAAATATCTACGAGTTGGTAATTTTTTGAATCTCCTCCATGCCAAAGCTCGACAATCGCTACAGCCTTCTAGCAATTGATCTATGGATAACAGCCTGCGTGAGTTCGTCAGACAACGTGCCAATTGCCGTTGTGAATACTGTCGAATGCCTCAAGAATACGATGTTCTACCATTTCAGATCGATCACATTATCTCGTTAAAACATCATGGTTCATCAGAGGTAACAAATCTTGCACTATCGTGCTACAACTGTAATGCCTATAAAGGTCCTAATATTGCAGGTATTGATACAGATACTGGTGAAGTCACTTGTCTGTTCCATCCTCGTCGCGAGCAATGGGATAAACATTTTCGTTGGGACGGTTCTTATCTGGTTGGTTGCACAGCAATTGGTAGAACTACAGTTGATGTGTTGTCAATTAATCTTCCCGAACGTGTAGAACTTCGTCGAACCCTTATGGCTATCGGTATTTCTTTTTAAAGGGATAATTGTCTACAATACGTGGGTCTTTCGTTTTGCCGCCTTCACGAGATCCCCGACTTCTGAAGTCGGGGATCTGAATTAATCTCGCGATAAATTGGCGTCAACAGATGCAATCGGTTGGGTGTGAGATTGAACTTGGATCACCGAAGAGTGCAGCATGGACGTATTTGCCACTGAATTATTGGCGAGGGTAAATAGGGGATTAGACAAAATTCCCGCCAGAGAAGTGACAATCACAGAAAGGACTAAACCCACCTGTAAAGGACGCATTCCGGGTAAATTCCAACGGATTTCCGGATAATTTTTCACCGCGTCGGACATTTCTTGGGGTTCTTTAACCACCATCATTTTGAGGACGCGGATGTAGTAGTAAATGGAAACCACACTGGTAATTAAACCAAGCAAAACTAAGCCATACAATCCAGCTTGCCAACCTGCCCAAAACAGGTAAATTTTACCGAAGAATCCCGCTAAAGGTGGAATTCCGCCTAAAGATAGTAAACAAATACTTAATCCCAATGTCAGCAGGGGATCTTTCTGATACAAGCCCGCATATTCGCTGATTTGATCCGTACCGGTTCGCAGGGTAAACAGAATCACACAAGCAAAACCACCCAGATTCATGAACAAATAAACCAGCAGATAGAAAATCATACTAGCGTAGCCTGCATCCGTTCCCGCAATTAAACCAATCATGACAAAGCCAGCTTGGGCAATGGATGAATAGGCAAGCAGGCGTTTCATGCTGGTTTGGGTAAGGGCTACCACATTCCCTAACACCAAACTTAAGATAGCTAGGGCGGTGAAGACAAAGTGCCATTGTTCGCTAACCAGGGGAAACGCGGTTACCAGTAAGCGAATGGCGAGGGCGAAGCCTGCGGCTTTAGAACCGACAGATAGGAAGGCGACAACCGGAGTCGGGGAACCTTCGTATACGTCAGGGGTCCACTGGTGGAAGGGAACCGCCGAAATTTTAAAGGCAATTCCCGCGATCGCAAACACTAAAGCGATTAAAATACCCAAGGATGGGGTAGATTCTAACCTAGCGATACCTGTCGCGATTCCATTTAAGTTAGTTTCGCCACCAGACAAACCATACAGCAACGACACGCCATAGAGAAAAACCCCAGAACTCGACGCGCCAATCAGCAGGTATTTCAGCGCCGCTTCATTGGAACGGGGATCACGCTTCATGTATCCCGTCAACAAGTACGACGAAATACTCAGCGTTTCTAGGGAAATAAAGATGGTAACCAGTTCATTCGCACCACTGAGGAACATCGCCCCCAAGGTAGCGGTGAGTAAAATGGCGATAAACTCAGCTAACGAGGTACCCGACTGCTGCACATAGCGAATCGACAGCAAAATAGTTACCGTCGTCGATAAAGCGATGATGCCGCGAAAGGCGATACTCATGGTATCCCCATTAAACCCGCCAAAGAAAGCTAGGGGTTGGGCAACATCCCATCGATAGTAGAGGGCGACTATGGAAACCAGTAGTCCGCCGATGGCGACGTAAGGCAGGATGTTAGCAGAACGTTTACCTGCAATCAGATCAATTCCTAAAACCAGTAACAGGGTAATCACGACGATTCCCTCTGGCAGAATCAGCCCAGCGTTAAGTTGGGCAGCAAGAGTAGCAAAATCCATTATGGTCTATGCTTAGGGTCATATCCAGAGAGTGACGTTCTTATCATATCGGTGATTGGCACAGATTGTAGAGACGTTGCATGCAACGTCTCTACCCAACCCAGATTGAACACCACAGCCAAAGGAATCCGAATCAGATGTCGGTTAATCCTTTTGCTGGGAATTTTTGCGCCCTCTAGAATGCTGTCGCTTCAGCAATCCGCCTCTCATCCTTGGAGTGCGTTTAGCGAAGCCATGCCGCAGGCTTTGCCGGCTTTGCATCTTGCTCGCTACTAATACCCAATTTAAACCCATGACAGCTTAGCGCGTAAGTTCGTGAATCAAGCGTTTGTAGCAGCGATGCGAGAGTTTATGGCACACTTGGTGCCGACTCTACTACAAACCCTATTCGGGTAAAAATTCAGGAGATAAGATCTCAGCTAGGGTATAAGGACAATGACTAATTATCCTTTCACCCCACTCCCACTATCATTAGGTACGATATACCGCTGCATCAGGACAAAAAATAGCAAAACCGGGGCAATAGAAATAACGGAGCCTGCGGCAATTAAACGCCAATCTAGGGAAAAGGTTCCGGCTAACCTAGCCACACCTAAAGGTAAGGTATAATATTCGGGTCTATCGAGAACAATTAGGGGCCACAGAAAGTCACTCCATGAGCCAATAAACACAAAGATAGCCAACGTGACTAACGCTGGACGAACGGCTGGAATCATCACATGCCACCACAATCCTAACTCTGAACAGCCATCCATCTTAGCCGCTTCTTCGAGTTCTTTAGGAACCCCTTGAAAGGCTTGGCGTAATAAGAAAATGCCAAAGGCTGAGGCTAAACTGGGGAAAATAATACCTAAATAACTATTCCGTAAGCCAAGCTGCACCATCAAAATGTAGAGAGGAATCATCACGATTTGGAAGGGAATCATAATCGTGGAAACGATAATCGCGAAAATGATATCGCGTCCGCGAAAATTGAGTCGGGCTAGAGGATAAGCCGCCAGAGAACAAAAGAGGAGATTGAAACTAACGGTGAGAATGGCAACAACGAGACTATTCCAGAGATATTGACCAAAGGGATTTGTTTTCCAGACTTCGATATAGTTCTCAATTGTCGGTTGACTAGGGAACAGTTGAGGTGGAAACGCAAAGATATTCTCTGTCGATGACTTCAACGATGTGCTAATTAACCAGAAGAGGGGAAACAGCATCACCAACGCGATCGCACTTAAGAGTATATACGTCCAAAACCTTTGCCAAATCTGTTTTCCCGGCGTTTTACTCATCGTATTTTTTGCTGTAGGGGGACAACAATGAATCTTCAAGGCGGTGGGTTACGCTTTGCTAACGCACCCTACCAAAAATCGTTATTCCTGTTTCCGTACAAACCCCATTTAACGGTTGATCCCACCCATCAATCGGGAGTTGAGGGAAGAAGGCAAAATCAAAGATAATTCCGATAGTCGGCTTCGATATCCATTCCGCCGAACTCAGCAGGCGATCATAAAATCCGCCCCCATAGCCTAAACGATAGCCTCGGCGATCGCACGCTACTGCGGGCACTAAGATTAAATCTACGTCATTCGGCTCTAATGTGGGGGAATTGGCATGGGGTTCAAAAATGCCATAAGCCCCCGTTTGCAGGGCTTCTCCGCACTTCCAGCTATGCCAGAGGAGAGATTTACCGACACATCGAGGGAATCCCCAACAGTGGTGGGTATCGGTAAACAGGGGATGGAGATCGGGTTCTTGGCGAAAACTAAAATAAGCTAGGATAGTTTTTGCTTGAGTGAATAGGGGTGAAGACTGGAGCTGAGTACAGACGCGATCGCTCTTTTCTCGCCAGTCTTGCTTTGTCATAGCTTGTCGCTGTTTCAGCAGTCGCCGCCGTAATTCTTTCTTGGTCATCTTGATCAACTACACCTGTCGCTTTTGCTGAATTGCCCGGGTTTGGTCAAGAATGTCCTCTAAGTCCTCTTGGGACAAACGCTCAACGTAATTAACTTTGACTTCCTCTAAGAAAGCGTTGAGCAAGTATTGAATTTCCTCTAAGGTTTTCTGGGTCTGAAGTTGGGAACCATAAGCTTTGCCAAGATGACTAATTAACCGTTGCAGAATCTGATCCCCGACTGGATCATCTGCGATCGCGGCGTCTAACCCATTGTAAAGCGCTTGGGTGATTTGTTGTACCAGTCGTTCGGTTAGCTGATTGCGGATTGTTTCTACACCCGGTACTCTCTCTAGTCCCTGATACGCTTGAGACTGGTTAAGAATCTTGTCCAAGTTATGGTGCAGCAACGCTTCCACATCGGGACGGATGGCGGGAAGAACTTGCTCAACAGTAATCTCCACCATAATTTTGGTGAGTGCTGCCATTTCGTTGGTTTGGTTGAGATCGATATAGGGGCGAACCTCCCGTTGCTGAAGCAAATTCGCGATCTCCCCTTGGCGAATGGAATATTGGAGTTCGTTAATAACCTGAACCACCACGACTTGGGTCATGTCGCCAGCGATTTCGGCAACAAATCCTTGACGTGCTTGTTTTTGGATCGTACTCAGATCGATTAAATTCGCCTGATCCAGCCGAATCGTTACCGGAATGATCCGCAGCCAGCGCCACAGGGGAATCAGCAGAAAGATATCATACCAACGCCATAACATGGCATCCAGCCAACTGACCCCCTGGCGACGGTTACTAATTAACCAGGTACGTGCCAAAAATTCTGTCAAAAACACCAGGAAAAACGGGAAATCAACGAGTCCAAAATAATCGACAAAATCCCCAGTTTCTCCAATAGGGCGGTAGTAGTTGGCTTCCATAAGAGGACGAATCTCATCGTTGAAAAATTCAAGTTCATTCTCTGGATCTCTAGCCGTTAAGTTTTCTATGCTCCAAAATTCTCTAAATGCTTCTTTGGCAGAATCATCTTCATTGGGAATATGCTCTCGCATCTTATTTTTTATTTTTTCCAGATCCCCCGTCTTATCAGCGAGCTGGAAAGGGTTTGTCTCAATCATTTCTACGCTGCGTTGGCGCAGATCTTCCAAAATTTGGGCAACTTCAGGAGGTTGTAAACTTCTCAGCTTAGTTCTTAAGTTAGTTGCATCAATCTCCGCTTCCAATGCATTAACCTTGTCCAAATATTGTTCGGTGTCTCGATAGGGTTGAATACCTTTAATTGGGTCATACCACTGTGTAATCGGAGGTAGGGGAACCTCTAAGGAAAAACCGGGAAAACTAACCGGACCGATGTCAAAACTAAATAACTGAACTTCCTTATGTAGCCAAAAATCTCGTAGAGGTAGGTAGGTCAAGTCAAATAAGACTAAGAAGTAGTTGAACGAAGCCAAAAGCGCCATCAAACGTTCAAACCAAAGGGCGCGACGGACTTTACGTTTACTGTTGCTTGGGGTCAGTCTTTGAATGGATGACATATTTTTTAAGGCTAGATCAGCGCTAAGTTTGACTATAAATAATAAGTAGTTATCGTCAAACTGGGACTGATCAGAAGGGATTCAGTTAAAGTGCTTACTAGAAATATCAATCCTATGGGTGATAGGGTTAACTGTCAAACTAGGTTAGCTTGGCGGTTGTAGACGCAGCTACACAAACGAAACCCGCCTGCGCGGGTTCCCATATCCTTTATTGTTTCATCCTTCTTTCGCGGCGGCTGTATACCTCGTCCATAGCTAGGCTATGGGCGGGGAGTCCTCAAGTTAACTATGGAAAGACACGACCGGGATAGGTCATGGGAGCGCTAGGACTGTTGTAGATATCCCATTCCTGAATACCCCGATCGCGCAGAATGGTTTCGGCTTGGCTTATTTGCTCATCCGTTCCCTGAACCAACACCAGATAATCTCCATGAGAGAGGCGATTGCTATATTTTTTGGCTTGCTCTTCGGGAACGCCTAAGTTGGCGAGTATACCGACCAAACCACCAGCCGCCGCACCAATAGCTCCTCCGCCTAATGCAGAAGCGATCGCGGCGGCTTCGGTTCCGACAAATACCACCGGACCCAGACCAGGAACCGCTACGGTGACTAACCCAACCAGTAATCCGGTTAATCCGCCCAAGACACCCCCAGCTACAGTCCCTGTTGCTGCATCTTTAGCTTTTTCATGACTCACTGGATCGGTGACTCTCACCCCAGACACCTGATCGGGATGTTCGGCGTCTTTGGCAATTACTGAAACGAGGTTCATGTCAAATCCAGCCGCTTTTAACCCATCCAGAGCCTTTTTTAAATTTTGCTGGTAAGAAAAGACACCAATCGCTCGCTGATTTTGGGTTACAGGTGTTGGTGCTGTTGGTGGTGGAGTAACCGGAGTTACACCCGTCGGCGTTGCACCCAAAGGTTCACCAAAGGGTCCTGTGTAGGCCGCGCCCAGGGGTGTAGGAGATCCTACCGGAGCCGCCGTTGGGTAAATATAGCCTGGAGCGGGAGTATTCACCTCAGGACGAGTATAACTTTTCCACTCTTGAATTCCTTGACGTTTCAGGATAGAAGCCGCACGGCTGATTTCCTCTGATCTGCCATCCACTAGGATTAAATAATGTCCTTTTTCTAAGCGATCTTGGTAAAGTTTAGCTTCGGCTTCAGGAACTTCCCAGCCAATTAACGCCCCAAATAAGCCGCCAGCCGCGCTACCAACCGCCCCACCCAAAAGCGTATTACCAATTACTGAAGCTGCTGCACCGCCGACTAAAATGGGTCCAACTCCAGGAAGCGCGATCGCACCCAATGTACCAATTAAACCGACGATACCTCCTGTCACTCCCCCCGCAACTGCACCAGCCGCCGCACCTTCTCCGGCTTCATTTTCGGTATCATCTTGCACTTGAACACCAGCAATTTGCTCCTCATCCCGGGCAATGACTGATACTTGGTTCATGGGAAAATTGGCATCTCTCAGATGTTTGAGAGCCTCTTCGGTGGCTTGTCGCGTCGGAAAGACCCCCACACCTCGCTGATATTGACCTAACGTCATAGTATCCGCCTCCATCTATAGGTTTTCACCCTGATCCCTCTATTTCTACATTTTTCTGGCAGACATTCATCAATCCTGCGATATAACCACTATATAGTCACTTGTCCATCTGTAGGAAGAAAGAATTGTGTGACATGGCAATTGTTCTATCCTTACTCAGAATTTTACTCAAGAGTTTAGAACCCTTCAAGGTGAATTTACGGAGATGGAATCCTCAACCCAGGTTCACACCCCGTAATTTCCACGAGGACTAATCAGAATCACTATGCAACAATTTATCAAAGTGGACAGTAATTCCCCTCCCTGTTTGACTCTGGGGTTCTCTCAGTCTTCTGCTCCATTTTCAGAAGATGACACCGGAAGTGATTGAGTTATAGATGAGGAGATAAATGCTGTCATGATTGTAGCCATATTTTTAAAGACGTTAATACAGGTTAAGCATTCCAAGGAGAGCAACAGTGGTTAAAATTTTAGTGATTGAAGATGAGGAGTCTGTACGCGAGAATATCCTGGAACTGCTGGATGCAGAAGGGTTTGATGCGATTCTCGCGGAAAATGGACAGAAGGGTTTGCATCTGGCACAACAGCATGATCCCGATTTAATTTTGTGCGATGTGCTGATGCCAGAAATGGATGGCTATGATGTCCTTTCTGCTTTGCGTTCTCAAGGTACGACGGTTAATATTCCGTTCTTATTTCTCACCGCTAAAGCCGCCAAAACTGATATTAAGCAAGGGATGAATTTGGGCGCAAATGCCTATCTAACTAAGCCATTTACCTTGGCAGAATTGCTTGATGCGATCGCGACTCATGTTGGGGTGATTCATCGATAGCGCTGATTTTGCTCCTTCACTTGGGAAAGAGGGCGTGGTGTGTGAGGGGGTAAGGGCAGGTTTTGTTGTTCATTTATCGGTCATCCGGGGCGGGTTTTGTTGTTCATGTATTGGTGACAAGTCGTTTTAGTGGCTAAACCCGCCCCGACAATTGTGATTCAATCCGATAATTTGGAGGTGGAAATTAACCAGAGAACATCCATTCTAGGATTCGCCAATGTCAACTATTTCATTTTTCATCCATTCATGACTTATGGCTATCTCATCCAAGCATCTATCAATCAACGCTAATGGACTGGGGATGATGGAGAATTATCTCTTAACTCTACAAGTGGCAATTATGCAGCAGATTGCCCAAGTAACCCAAGGAAAGGGCGTTCCCCAAGATGGGCTGCAAACTACGGCGGATCAATTGCGCCAAGTTCTGCAAATTGATTCCTGTCTGATTTTTATCGTATCAGACTTTGAACCGATTACGGCGACTCTTGATGGGGAGGTGAGTGGGACAAACAGACAAGTAGAAAAGTATAACGTACTGCGAGGAAAGGGGACTATAGATGACTCATCCTCTCGGTTAATTAGTGAGTTCTACGGGAAATATTATACTTGGTTAATTCAGGGAAAACCACTGATTTTTCCGATCGCGGATGAACTCCTCCCAGCGCCAATCCAAGCATGGCAGAGGGTTTCCGGTTTGCCCCTGTTAATTCTACCCCTTTATCATCGTCAATCCTATTTTGGGGCGATTAGCCTGATGGCGACGCAAGCGCAACGCCAGTGGAGTCAAGCGGAAATTGATTGTGTCTGTGCGATCGCGTCTCAATGGGCGATGGTATTCTATCACATCCAACGAGAACAAGGGTACCACATTCAACAGCAAAAACACCAGCAGGTTATCGCTGCTTTAAATCGGGCGGAATCCCGAAACCATGCCCTTTTAGAACTTATCCCTGATGCTTTATTTCGGATTAACAGTGCCGGGATTTATTTAGATTGCTATGGCACAAAAACCGACAGGCTTCCTATTCCCGCCGCCGATATTATCGGTAAACATTTACATCAAGTTCTGCCCACACAAGTGGCGGGATTAATTTGGGATCATATTGAACAAGCGCTAGAAACGAAAACCATTCAACGGGTGGAATATCAACTCTGGGTGAATGGCAAAGTCCGCAATTTTGAAGCGCGAATTGTTGCTAGTGGCTTTGAAGAAGTTTCTGTGATTGTCCAAGATGTCACGGATCAGGTGCAAATGCGACTCACCTTAGAACAAGTGAATGATGCTTTAGAAATGCGCGTGGAAGAACGCACGGCGGCGTTAAAGAAAGTAAACGATGTTCTTCAAGCCGAAATTATCGAAAGAAAACGGGTGGAGGAACAACTCCGTACCAGTGAAGAACAGTTACGTCAACTGACAGAAAATATTCGCGAAGTCTTCTTTTTAACTACCCCTGATTTTAGCCAGATGATCTATATTAGTCCAGTGTATCAGGAGGTATGGGGACGTTCGACTAAAAGTTTATATGAGCAACCTTCATCTTGGTTAGAATCCATTCATCCTCAAGATCGCGATCGCGTAACCCAAGCGTTACGAAAACAGTTCCAAGGAGAAGAGAATTTCCAGGAAGAATATCGGATTGTTCGCCCCGATGGTTCGGTACGTTGGATGGGGGTACGGGCGTTTCCGGTGGTGAATGAGGCGGGAATTACGACAAGGATTGCTGGGATTGCCGAGGATATTACCGAACGCCAACGAGTTCAAGCAGAAATTCTCAATGCGTTGGCGCAAGAAAAGGAACTTAGTGATTTAAAGTCTCGCTTTATTACGGTAACCTCCCATGAGTTTCGCACCCCTCTAACTACGATTCATTCTTCAGCCGAGTTACTGGAACATTATCGGCATAAATGGTCAGATGAGAAACAACAGATGCATTTGCATCGAATTCAAGGCTCGGTTAAATATATGACTAAATTATTAAATGATGTATTGATTTTAGGAAAAGCAGATGCAGGTAAACTTGCCTTAAGTCTAGAACCTATTGATTTGGAATTATTTTGTGCCACATTAGTGAAAGACCTACAATTTAATCAGCCCGAACTCTCTGGTATTATTAAGATCAGTTATGAGTGGGAACCGACCCTTGATAGCCAAGAAGTCTATTTAGATAAGCAATTACTTCAGCAAATTTTAGAGAATGTATTAAGCAATGCGATTAAATATTCGTCCCCAGACCAAGCCATTCAGGTTAAACTCAATGGAAATTGCGAACAAATTGCCCTAGAAATTCGCGATCGCGGCATTGGTATTCCCTCAGAAGATCAAGACCGATTATTTGAAGCATTCCATCGGGGAACTAACGTTGGCACGATTCCGGGAACTGGATTAGGGCTTGCCATTGTTAAAAAATGTGTGGATATTCATCAGGGTGATATTTACATCAATAGTACCATCGGGGTTGGCACTACAGTAACCGTTACCTTACCCATCGTAAAGTCATGAAAAAGATTCTAGTCATTGAAGATGAAGAACTCGTCCGGGAAAATATTTTAGAATTATTGGACGCCGAAGGATTAGCCGGAATTGGTGCAACAAATGGTTATAATGGTATCGATTTAGCCAAAGTCGAAAAACCAGATTTAATTATTTGTGATGTGATGATGCCGGGATTGGATGGATATACTGTGTTAAAAACACTGCGTCAGGAGACAACATTTGCCACCACACCCTTTATTTTCTTAACCGCTAAAGCGGCTAAAGCAGATTTTCGTCAAGGGATGGAATTAGGGGCAGATGATTACCTGACTAAACCCTTTACCCGGGCAGAATTACTCGGCGCGATCGCGACTCGGTTTAAAAAGCAGCAGCAGTATCGTAGCGAACTTGAGCAAGCAAAGGATCAACTCGATTATTTGATGTATCATGACTCCTTAACCAATTTGCCCAATCAGTTATCCTTACGCGAGCAATTTAAACAGATAAAATTGAATCATGATCAGCCATTAATGACGATTATGTGTGTCGGTTTAGATCGCTTTAATCAAATTAATGACGACTTAGGACATAGTGTAGGCGATCGCTTATTACAAGCGGTAGCCCAGCGTTTAGTTAACGGGGTCACGTCTGAGGATTATGTAGCACGATTAGGCAGCGGTCAATTTGCACTTATTCTACCCACAACTCCCCATAAAAAAGATGCGGTTTTCGTTGCCCAAACCCTCTTAGAACAATTCTCCCAAACCTTTGCCATTGATCACCAAGAAATTTTTGTCACCGCTAGTATTGGCATGGCACTCTATCCCCGTGATGGTAGGGATATTGAACAGTTACTAAATCAGGCAAATAAAGCCATGTTTCAGGCAAAGCAGCAGGGGGGAAATTGTCATCAGTTTTACTCGATTGCCTTAAGCAAGGGAACTTCAGATCGGGTGGCATTAAAAACGAGTTTACGCTATGCCTTAGAACGAGATGAACTTCAGGTTTACTATCAACCGCAACTCGATTTAGAAACAGGTAAAATTATCGGTGCGGAAGCCCTGTTGCGCTGGGAACATCCCGAACGGGGACTGGTTTCTCCGATTAAGTTTATTCCCCTAGCAGAAGAAACGGGATTAATCCTGCCGATTGGGGAATGGGTATTAAAAACCGCTTGCCAGCAAACTCGCCATTGGCAAAAGGTGGGTTATCCTAATTTAAGAATTGCCGTCAATTTATCCGGGCGTCAATTTCAACAATTGGACTTGCGTCATCGGTTAGTCAAGATTTTTACCGAAACCGGATTGCGACCGGAGTATTTAGAATTAGAATTAACGGAGAGTATGCTGGTGGAAAATACCGATGTAGCGATTCGCCGCTTACAGGCGTTAAAAGCGCTGGGTGTGGAGATTGCCATTGATGATTTTGGCACAGGGTATTCGTCTTTAAGCTATTTACAGCAGTTTCCCTTTGATACCTTGAAAATTGACCGCTGCTTTATTCGCAATATTCAGGATAATCCGAGTCAGGCGGCAATTACCCAAGCAATTATTGAAATGGCAAATACGCTGAATTTGAAATTAGTGGCTGAAGGAGTAGAAACTGAAGCTGAACTTTCCTTTGTGGTTCAGCATCACTGTCATGCAATGCAAGGTTATCTGTTTAGTAAGCCTTTGCCCGCCAAAGCCTTTGAATCCTTATTATTCAGCGAAAAAGCTTTAGTGGGGATAAAATAGATTAAGCCTTGGGTTAAAAGCCAAGTCTCAAAGCGAAAGTCATCTTTAGACGACTGCATATCTAGTCTGAGTCCATTAAAATGGACTTAAGCTATAAGCCAAGAACTTGAGTTCTTGGCGGGTGTCGGGACTTACCGACAAAGGTACAAAATATCAGATTTAACCCTTCAGTTACCTGATAGTTAATCTCTTTTAATTTATGCCAGAACTGTTGATAACAACCATGAAAAAAATTTTAATTATCGAAGACGAAGAAGCCGTCCGGGAGAATCTCATGGAATTGCTGGAAGCCGAAGAATTTGAAGTATGCGGCGCAGGCGATGGTTGTGCGGGATTGGATTTAGTGCAGCAGTATCAACCGGATTTAATTT
>NZ_JBKHHI010000014.1:0-34048 GCF_046539235.1 Coleofasciculus sp. | reverse complement strand
GAGCATCTTGCTCGCTGCATTGAGCATCTTGCTCGCTGCATTGAGCATCTTGCTCGCTACCCATTCCCAATTTAAATGCGTGACAGCTTAGCGAGCAAGATGCAAAGCCTGCGGCATGGCTTCGCTAAACGCACTACAAGGATGAGAGCCATTATTGTTAGGTTTAAATACCAAACAGCTTACTGCACAGCTTGAATCGCCGCTTCTGCATTCACCAAACCCCGACCGAAGAAATAGTCCTCGGCGGAACTGGGTTCAGGAAATACTAAAAATTCTGGTATTTCTTCGAGTTTTTCCCCAGTCAAACGGGCTTGTTGATAACTTTGATAAAGATCCTGTTCTGTTTCCGTTAGCGTTAATCCCTGATAACTAGCTGTTTCTTCCAACACATCCATAATTCGCTCTCGATTTAGGGTATTATTTACCCCTTTCATTAAAGCCACTACCCCAGATACAGCAGGTGCTGCAAAGGATGTTCCCTGAACTTGCACATAGTTCCCCAAGGGATCAAGAGTAGATCCCCAAGCATAGTCAGGTTTAGTTATTCCTTGCCATAATGATGATAATCCAGTCCCCCCGGTGGTTAAAATACCCCCACTCAAACTGCGACTGATATCTCCACCGGGAGCAACCAAATCTAACCCTTTGCCATAATTACTATAGGAACTGCGCTCACCTTGTATATTCGTCGCCCCGACAGAAAGAACTTGGGGAATAGCCGCCGGGAAACTAATTCCAGACCGATTTTCATTTCCGGCTGAAGCCACAATTACCAGTTGAGGATTTGCCTCTAAAACACTCAAGATTTGTTCATTTAATTCTTGATGAGGCATTAATCTGCCTAAACTCAAATTAATTACATCAGCATCTCGTGCCGCCGCGTAACCAATCGCTTCAATTAAAGTGATGGAATCTATTGCACCATTTAATCCAAAGACGCGAATCGGTAAAATCTTTGCCCTGGGCGCAACTCCAACAATTCCGCTTTTATCTGGAGAATAAGCCGCGACTACACCAGACACCCAGGTTCCATGAAATTCAGATGTAATCTTACTGCGAAAGTATTGTTTAATTGAATTACCCCTCTCACAAGCAGAAGCATCAGGATTGTTCTGAGCTAATAGTAAAGCCATCTTTTGATACTCTTCCACCATTTCCTGACAAGATAGCTCAAAGGTATGCCGAAAATGGGGCTGAATAATATCCCGTTCATTCCGACTCAATCGAGTATCGGGATCGCCTTGTCCAGAACTGGAAAAATCCCAACCCTTGACCTCACCGGGGAGTTTGTCGGGATAATGATCTGTGGTATAAATATTGTTGGCTAAATCCTGGTGATCCCACTGGATCAAACTGTCAATCACCGCAACCACAACCCCATCCCCACCCTGGCTGGCTTGCCAAGACGCGATCGCGCCAATATCGGTACGAGGTAAAAATTTGCCTCGTTGCGGTGTACTATCTAAATGCCACAGTAGAGGTAATAAAGCAGTTGAAAAGGGAGTGTCTTTGGGCTTAGGTAAACGAGCAAGGCGTTGTTGCAGCAGTCGCTCCGGGTTGAGGATTTCTCGGCTATAATTAATCAGGTTTGTTTGGGGAAGAATTTGATCCGAAATTGCTTGAATAAAATTCGGTGTCGCTGACTGAATCACACTGACTTGATTGAGTTGATTAGCAACGGTGATTATTTCTGTCCCTGATGCCGATTTCGACCGGGCGACATAGCGATTTTGACTGAAGCGGAGGGGACGAATGATTTCTAAGTTCTGCTCGTTCAACACTTGTTGCTTCTGGGTTTCGGATGTCCCTGGTGCAAAACTAATGACTATTTCATTGGGGAGAACAATCAAATTTTCATTCTCCCTATCCTCAGATTCCCCTTGGTTGAGAACGGGTAAGGTTTCCTCAACATAAGGCTGTTGTTGAATCTGATTGGTTAACAACCGGGTAGACGTTCGTACCCCAGCCGGAAGCCGCACTAACGCTAACTGATTACCGAGAGGATCAACTTGTAAATTGGTATTCGGTTGTAACGTCGAACCTCGCCCTTGAATTCCCCTTGTGGTTAAATCGTCTTGGAGTTGCAAATATAGGGGTTTATTCCCTCGCTGCTGAATGGCTTTGAAGCGAACCGCCAGTACATCGTTCCGTAGATTTAGGGGAATTTGTTTGCCATAGAATGAGTAGGATAGTGCTTCAGTCGGCTGGGTTTGAGCCAGAGACGGTTGAGGATGTGAACCTAGATTGTCAATGTTCCACAAACAGGCTGTGATTAAAATGGCAGATACAAATCGCTTCATCTTGAGTATCCTTGTATACGCTACTATGTATCTCTACTTCTGGAGTAGAGAAGCTTATGCAAATCAGAGAGTAGAATTATAAATTGTAGTCGTAGGGTGCGTTAGGCGCATTGGAGGATTAACGTTTATTATCTCAACCCATAAGCGCCGTAACGCACGTTCGTTCGTAGTAAGGGAACCTTAGCCCTTCTTCTGTTTAGGCAATAGTTCGGTGGGTTTCGACTTCGCTCAACCCACCCTACGGTTTGAGACAATTTTGGGAGTTAATTCCACTCGCCTTGTAATGTAAATGCTGCCCAATAATAGGGTGATTTCCATTGGGTTTCCTGCTGCATTTGTAACTGCGTTTCCCGCAACGCTTGGGCAGGCTTCAATCCATCATTTAACATTAACTGATAAAATCGGGTCATAAACTCCGCCGTTGCTGCATCATCCACATTCCATAAGCTTACCACTAAACGCGGCGCCCCCGCATACATAAACCCTCGCGTTAAACCCACTAATCCTTCGCCTCGGATTTCTTCTCCTAATCCTGTTTGACAGGCACTTAATACCACTAATTCCGCTGGCAGATTTAGGTTAAAAATATCATGGAGACGTAAGAAGCCACTTTGGGGATTCCCTTGTTTATCCACTAAGGATAACACCACACCGGATAATTCGGGCGCTTCACTATTGAGAATTCCGTGAGTGGCTAAATGAATGATTTGATAATTTTGCAGTTGGGGATTGTCGATAAAGTCACGATTGGCATCAAAGTCAAAGGCGTTAACTTGGGTGGCTGATGCTACTAAATTGAGAATCGCTTCGGCTTCAGTGCGCGTTCCAGGGAGGCGATTTAATTCAATGTCAGAAACGCGAACGGAACGGTTGAGTAAGAGTTGGTTTAAATCCAGTTCTGTGCCTCGGCTTGAGGCAGTTTTGAGGCGGTTATCATTATCCATGAAAACCGGATCAGCCAGAATCGCTAATTGTTGGGGTGCTTTCTGGCGTCCGTTAATTTGGTCACGAATAATCCCTAAGGTGGAACTGGAGGGTAAGTTGACCAGTTCGTATTGATTGATTAGGGGAGTAGGAGTATCGGTATCGGCAGTTTCCGGAGTGGCTAAAGCAGCAAAAGGAATGTATTGTAATGCCCCATCCGCGACAACGACAATGCGTTTTTTGGTTAATTGTTCAGCCACTTGTCCGAACAGGAGTTCACTCAGTTGTGCCACAGAATTTAAGTTATCACGGGGAACAACTTTAGCAATGCCTCTGGGATTGCCAATTTCATAACCGGGAATTTGTAAGAGGTTATAGAAACGTCGGGCGAGGGTTTCAATTTCATCTCCGGGAGGAAGTTGATAACTGGTAAGGCTATCTTTGGTGACTGCCCACAGATAACTATTCTCCTCTCCTAATGAATACTGTAATAGAATAGTGTCTTCATCCAGAATCTGTTGTTGAACTTGTTCTAAGGTTAGGGGTTGGGGATATTTCAGCGCGGCGTATTTGGGACTTGTCGCCCGGATTTGATCTTGCAGTTTTTGATAGTCGGCTAAAAGTTGTTGTCGTTGTTGTTCAATGGCAGTTTTTTGGGCTGGAGTTGATTCCGGATTACTATAGATTTCAATCCGTTGTTTTTCCGTTGCATCGAGTTTAGCGTTTAAGGTTTGTTCTTGTTGCAGTAAGTCAGGATCTACACCTTCTCGGATATTAGCATTGGCTTCGGTGAGTAATTCTAAGAGGGTTCTAGCGCGAGAACGTTCACTGATGTGGAAGGCTTGTTTATCGTAGCCTTGATCCGGGTTTTGTTGATGCAATTGCATCAGCAGGTCGATGTAGAATTGGTAATAACCTTGTACAGTGGCAAAATAGGTTTGGCGTAGTTCCGGACTAGCTACTTTAGTCCGTAGTTCTTCAATAATCTCAATCGAAGCTTGCATTTGAGTTAACGCTTGTTGGAGATTGCCTCGGCTTCTTTCTGTAACAGCGATATTGAACAAAGTATTCGCTTCCCCGGCGCGATCGCCCACAGCCTGGGATAAGGGTAAAGCCTGTTGCAAGTACTCCAATGCTTGTTGGTTGTCTCCTAAGGCAAGATAGATACCACCAATATTATTCAGGGTGTTTGCTTCCCCGGCGCGATCGCCTATAGCCTGGAATAAAGGTAAAGCTTGTTGAAAGTACGCTAATGCCTGTTGTTTCTCTCCTAAATCAGAATAGACCAGACCAATATTATTCAGAGTTGTTGCTTCTCCGGCGCGATTACCCACAGCCTGGATTAAGGGTAAAGCCTGTTGGAAGTAGTCTAATGCCTGTTGTTTTTCTCCTAAGTCTGAATAGACACCACCAATATTATTCAGGGTGGCTGCTTCTCCGGCGCGATCGCCTACAGCCTGGATTAAGGGTAAAGCCTGTTGGAAGTAGTCTAATGCCTGTTGTTTTTCTCCTAAGTCTGAATAGACACCACCAATATTATTCAGGGTGGCTGCTTCCCCGGCGCGATCGCCCACAGCCCGTCTTAAGGGTAAAGCCTGTTGATAGTAGTCTAATGCCTGTTGTTTTTCTCCTAAGTCTGAATAGACCAGACCAATATTATTCAGGGTGACTGCTTCTCCGGTGCGATCGCCTACAGCCTGAATTAAGGATAAAGCCTGTTGGTAGTAATCTAATGCCCGTTGTTTCTCTCCTAAATCAGAATAGACACCACCAATATTAGAGAGGATTCTTGCTTCCCCTTCACGATCGCCTACAGCCTGGGATAAAGGTAAAGCCTGTTGGAAGTAATCTAATGCCTGTTGTTTGTTTCCTAAGTCTGAATAAACACCACCAATATTATTCAGGATTGAAGCTTCTCCGGCACGATCGCCTACAGCCTGGAATAAAGGTAAAGCCTGTCGGTAGTACTCTAATGCCTGTTGTTTTTCTCCTAAATCAGAATAGACACCACCAATATTATTCAGGGTTCTTGCTTCCTCTTCACGATCGCCTACAGCTTGAGATAAGGATAAAGCTTGTTGTAAGTAGTCTAATGCCTGTTTTTTTTCTCCTAAGTCAGAATAAACAAGACCAATACTATTCAGGGTTATTGTTTCCAGGGTGCGATCGCCCACAGCCTGGGATAAGGGTAAAGCCTGTTGGTAATACTCTAATGCCTGTTGTTTTTCTCCTAAGTCTGAATAGACACCACCAATATTAGAGAGGGTTGTTGCTTCCGTGGCGCGATCACCCACAGCTTGAGATAAGGGTAAAGCCTGTTGGTAATACTCTAATGCCTGTTGTTTTTCTCCTAAGCTAGAATAGACAGCACCAATATTAGAGAGGGTTGTTGCTTCCGTGGCGCGATCACCCACAGCCTGAGATAAGGGTAAAGCTTGTTGATAGTACTCTAATGCCTGTTGTTTTTTTCCTAAGTCATCATAGATAGCAGCAATATTATTTAGAGTTGTTGCTTCTCCGGCGCGATCGCCTACAGCCTGGGATAAAGGTAAAGCCTGTTGGTAGTACTCTAATGCCCGTTGTTTCTCTCCTAAGGCATGATAGACACCACCAATATTATTTAGAGTTGTTGCTTCTCCGGCGCGATCACTCACATCCTGATATAAGGGTAAAGCTTGTTGGAAGTACTCTACTGCCTGTGGTTTTTCTCCTAACTCATGATAGACACCACCAATATTATTTAGAGTTGTTGCTTCCCCGACGCGATTGCCTACAGCCTGGAATAAGGGTAAAGCCTGTTGGTAGTACTCTAATGCCTGTTGTTTTTCTCCTAACTCATGATAGACCAAACCAATATTATTCAGGGTTATTGCTTCCCTGGCGCGATCTTCGAGTTTTCGATAAAGAGGTAAGGCTTGATTATAATAATCCAACGCTTTTTGCTTGAATCCTAATAAATCATGAGTTCTACCCAGTATCAGATGAATAAAAGCCTCTTTTGATTGATCCCCCACTTCACGCCACAGAGGAAGCGCTGTTTCCCATTTTTCGATCGCTTGTTGCAGTGATTCGGCTGTCCCTTGTTGAAAAAGTTGCCATCCTTCGTCAGAAAGTCTTTCGGCTTCAGCGCGTTTGCCGGTTTGGGCGATCCTTATCGGCGCTATTTCTCCAGCGCGTTTTGGTAGGGATAATCCCGGATCTTGTCCCACCGCGACGATGAAAACACTGCTGAAGATGGTGATTACAGCATGGCAGGAATAAACCAACCATTGCCGAGAAGTTAAGGGTGGCTTGAGAAAATAGGTTTGACGTTTTTCTGTTGGCTGTTGTTGTTGGTAATGCATCCGTTTACCTTCAGTTTGGCATCGAGTTTTGAGACATTTGCCCCTTACCACCCTTTATGTCTGGACAGGTTGAGGTTATGCAATTATGTAGAGACGTAGCATGCTACGTCTCTACGTCCCCATTTTCACCTACCCAAGGATTTATCCCTACCTAGCAAACCGTTCTAATAATTCCTGACGAGAACGAGTCAACAGCAAAGGAGTCAACTCTTGATGAGGTAACTCTAACATGGCTGCGATTTTGTCGGCTAATTCGGCATCAATTTCCCCAAACCTTACTCTCAGCAGGTTCTCCACCTTTTCTCGCCCCCCTTCGCTTAATCTCAGATCTCGCCCAGAACCCTCGCCAAACCACAGTAATAACTCTTCGGGGGAAAAGTTCAACAGTAGACGAGTCAACACATCTGGGGGTAACTGTAACATCGGTGCGATGATTGCTTCTAATTCGGCATCAATTTCCCCAAACCGCACTCTGAGAAAGTTTTCCACCATTTGCCGCCTGCCTTCTTGTAAGGTTTCTTCCCGCCATTTAAAATAAGCTGGTGATAAGTTCATGATCAACTCCCGATCTGCATTACTTAATGTTTCACTACTGCCCACATTGATGCGCCAGTTGGCTAGTATTTCCAGGATATTGCGCCGTCGTGGGTTCTCTTGGGGTAACCCGACTAATTCATCAATTGCCTGTTGCTGTGTTCTCCTTTTTCCTAATACTCTTAACCAAAGTGTATCTTGATTTACGGGTAATTGGTTAATCGCGACTAATGCTGTTCTTTGAAACTCCGGTAAGAAGTAAACCCCTTCTCCCCAATTCTCATCCTGACTCAACTTGGCGCAAAATCCGTTGAGTAAGCGTTGAGAACAAGAGGGCGATAGAATCCATAAACGGGGGAAATCCGCTTCTGGTAGAGGACGATTGATTATTTAATATTTTGAATTGCTAGCCATTGGTTATTATTTGTTTTTATAGGAAAAGGCGATTGAAATCGCTGCTACACAAACCAAGTCCGCCTGCGCGGACTGGATTACTGGATTATAAGTAGCCAAGCATGATTTGGTATCAGTTGGGTTTCCTTGGTCAACCCAACCTACAAGTTAACAGGTTCAATTGCAGTTACTGGAATGCTGCTCTAAATGTTGACGTTTTAATTCAAAACACACGACGGCGGCGGCAGAGGCGACGTTTAATGATTCCGCTGGAAATTCAATTGGAATTGATACCCAGCTATCAATTAATTGGTGATGATTGGGATGAATTCCTTCGGTTTCATTTCCGAGTACAAATACGGAAAAGGGAGAAAAGGATAGGTTATAGAGTGTTGAGGTGGCTGTGCAGCTCAATCCATAAATTGTATAGTTTACTTGACGCAATTGCTGGAGGGCGTCAGATAGTTCAGCACAGCGCAGAACTCTGGTATAAAATGCTGTACCTGCTGAAGCTTTAATTACTAGGGGATTCAGGTCAGGACATCCTTTTCGGGGAAGGATAATTCCGTCAAATCCAGCGGCTAGGCAAGTGCGGATGATCATGCCGACATTACTGGGATTTTTGACGCCATCTAACGCTAAGAATTTGCGGGTTTGGGGTTTCTGGTTAGGGGGATGAGATTGTTCGCGTTCTAAATAGGTGGATAGGGCTTCCATCGCAGGGGGAATGACATCGACAACGACGCCTTGATCATGACGACCGTTGCGCGAAATTCGGGTAATGTATTTGGGGGATTCTCGCGAGATTTTGACACCGCGTTGTCTGGCTTGCTTGATGATTTCGTCAATGAATTCTCCTCTGGCATTATTGGCAATTAAGAGTTTATCGATAATAATATCTGGCTTTGATAAGGCTTCTAATACGGGTTTTCTGCCATATACGGTAATGAATTTATCTCTGGGATGCTTGGTTTGGTTATTTGTCATCGTTAGGTTGGACTTTTTTTACTTGTTCAGGACAATGAGGTTTGATCAGATGCCTGTTATCATCCACGAACAAGGCGACTACGGGAGGCAGAGCCTCAAGAGAGGCATTCCCTTCTCAGACCTGGGAACGAGAGTGAAAGACCTAGGAACGAGAGTGATACCGTAGGGTGGGCACTGCCCACCAGCCTTAAGGAGCGTGCCATTCTGCTTAACGGGGAATCGTTTGCTGCTGTGCCACCCATTGGTCATGCAGCCATTTTTCCGTTTGTCGTCGTCCCAAATTGGTTGACCAGATGATGTCCCGTTCAAAGGTGATAATCTGCTCCTGTGGTCCGACAATTACCCAGAAATAACTGCCGTCGGCTGGATTGTAACACTTCACCTTCATCCCGGTGATGGTAACGGTTTGGGCTTCCCCAGTCTCCTGACGGATCTGTATTTGTTCGTCATGGGGCTTAATCCACTGAACGTCCATTGAGTTCAACAGATCCGGAGCATTGTCTTGCAGATAGGCGATCGCAGCTTTTTGGGCGCTTTCTTGGTTGGGAAGATCTCCATGACTTAGCTTGGCATCCATCCAGGTGATTCCCTTGAGCCGATTGCTATCCTGCGACACTACCACACTCAAGTGTTCTCCATAGAGTCCCTGATTCTGTTGATCGTCTCGTTCATACCGGAGATGCCAAACGGCTTCGCCATCCATCGTGACGGATTGACTGGTGGTGAGAATGAAGCCGCTGGGAATCTCTACCATTTGCTCAATTTCAGCCAGTTGGTTCGCCGGAATAGAGGGGTTGAGTGATTGGGTGATCATGCTTTGCTGTTCGGGTTGTACGTCTTTTGATTTATCTAGGGGTGAGTTCTGTTGGCTGGTTTGGGGAAACTGGCTAGCACCCGTCAATCCTAGGGAAGCGCCAATACCTACAACCACAGACAACAGAACCAGTACATGAGTGGTTTTGATCATGATTCCTGTGAAACGGCTTTTGTTTAAGCAATTAATATTTAATAT
The DNA here is from genome assembly GCF_046539235.1 of Coleofasciculus sp. Taxonomy (GTDB): domain Bacteria; phylum Cyanobacteriota; class Cyanobacteriia; order Cyanobacteriales; family Coleofasciculaceae; genus Coleofasciculus. The sequence continues at coordinate 24,554 of NZ_JBKHHI010000014.1, read as the reverse complement.
GCTAAATAAATTTCAGTCTGTCAAGTCACGGATTGGCGAACCTCCGAGTCAGCGCAGGTTAAGACGGATTCGTTCAAGCAACGTCTGTAGGCTATGCCGATCCTGCTGGTTCAGAGATGACATCAACTCAGCCACCCGGCGATAATGATCGGGTAGAACCTTCTCCAGCAGCGTCTCTCCCGCTTGAGCGAGTCGAACCACCATGACTCGGCGATCGCGGCTATCTTCTTCCCTCGTCACCAGATTGGCTTTTTTCATGCGATCGACTACCCCCGTGATTGAGGCGCAGGACACTCCCGTTTTCTCTGCGAGTTGGGAAATATTCAATCCATTGGGATTTCGCGCTAGCAGAATTAGGATGAAAAATTTCCGCTGGGAAAGACCGTAATCTGATAAGTAATCCTCCAGATAGGATACAACTTCACCGGAAACGCGCATGAGGGTTAACCAGGTTTGTAAGGCGCTGATGTCTAACTCCGGAAATCGTGCGGCGAATACCTTTAGTGTCTCGGAGTTGGGAAAATCTTCTAAGTCTAACATGGATTTATTTCTCTATTATCGGGCTTGACGTTACCACCAAAATAAGGCGATTTTGCGGGTTTGTAAATGAGGATTGAAATAAATTGACTTGAATCCGCCTGATTAATTAACAGGTTTAAACTGGATGTAAGCCCTTTGTCCATTGGGTCACTATTCTCCCTGTTTATTCGGGTTGGGTTGGTTGCACCGTGACCGACTTCCTGATTTAATGTCCTTAACAAAGAAAACGTTTTTATCCCGGTTAACCAGTCGCGTCGCTGATTCATCCCCTCTTAAGTCAACAGGATCATCCCATTGTCATAGGAGCGTCACAAATGTGTCACATCCACTGACTAGAGTGTAACTAAGTGATATTGATTCACTCCTCACACCTCAAAACCATGCTCTGTTCTCTTCCCCTTAGGATAGAGGGCATTTTTCTATATTTTCACTACTTTATAAGTATTACACCTCTAATCTAATTCGATAGTTAAAACTCTGATAAAACGATGGCTACTCTTGATCAACGTCGTCCCCAAAATGTTAAGGGCGATGTTTATGTGGATGAAACTTGTATTGATTGTGATACCTGTCGCTGGATGGCACCAAATGTCTTCCGTCGGGTAGATGAACAATCAGCAGTTTATCATCAACCCACGAATGAAGCTGAACGGTTAGCGGCGATGCAGGCGTTGCTATCGTGTCCTACAGCTTCGATTGGTACGGTAGATAAGCCCAAGGATATTAAAGATGTTCAGGATACGTTTCCGATTCCGATCGCGGATAATGTTTACCACTGTGGGTATCATGCGGAAAGTTCTTATGGGGCGGCGAGTTATTTGATTGTCCGGGATCAGGGGAATATTTTAGTGGATTCGCCTCGATTTACACCAGCGTTGGTTAAACGGTTAGAAGAAATGGGGGATATTCGCCATAATTATCTTACCCATCGCGATGATATTGCCGACCATAAAAAATTTCGAGCTCATTTTGGCTGCGATCGCATTCTGCACCGTGATGATATTACCGCCAAGACTCGCGATGTGGAAATTCAGTTAACCGGGGATAACGCGATCGCACTCTCCCCCGATTTGTTAATTATCCCGGTTCCGGGTCACACTAAAGGTCATACTGTTTTACTCTATAAGCAACGGTTTCTCTTTAGTGGGGATCATCTGGCTTGGTCTGACCGCCTGCATCAACTCCATGCCTTTCGCCATGTCTGCTGGTACTCCTGGTCAGAATTGCTCAACTCGATGCACCGTCTGGCTACCCATCAGTTTGAGTGGGTACTTCCAGGACATGGACGGCGGTATCATGCAGATAAGGAAACCATGCGTCAACAGATGCACAAGTGTATTAATTGGATGGAAACAGTACGCTAATAAGTAGTTTGTCAAAACACTGATTTCACGGATTTATTGGAGAGAGTGGGGTGGGGAAGTGAGAGGTTAGTGACACTGATTTCACAGATTTATGGGAGAGAGTGGTAGGGAAGTGAAAGGTTAGTGACACTGATTACATTTAGTGACATCAGGGTAAAATCTCCCCCAGCTCCCTCTGCTCCCTCATCTCCCTCATTCCCTAAGCCATGACTGATGACTATATCCAACCGCCTAATATTCGATCAGCTTCTGTTCTGAGTCAGCAACTCAAATCCGTTTCTAAAATCGCCACTCATGCTGGATCACCGTTGCCGCGTTTTATTGGTCGAAGATGACCCCGATGACATCGAGAAACTGAAAAACCTGATAACTAATGCCAAATCTCCATCGTTTAGCAGAGGATTTGAACTGGTTTGTGCTGAGACACTAAAAGAGGGACGAGGTTATTTGGCGCAAGGAGGTATCGATGTAGTGCTATTAGATTTAATGTTACCCGATAGTCGAGGGATGGACACCCTCAGACAAATGCAGCAAACAGCATCCGATGTACCGATTATCGTCCAAAGTGTTCTCGAAGATGAGCTAGTTGTGGTTAAATCCTTAGAATTGGGGGCTTGTGGGTATTTACCCAAGGCGAAGCTGGATACCAGTTTACTCGTCTACGCGATTCGCGCCGCCCTGGAGCGACGATATCAACTGGCTGAACTCGAACACCATCAGCCGCAGCAAGAGCTGGAAGAGCTAGAAAAGTTAATCACGGGCGAGATGAACCCGACGCCAAAATCTTCCAGTGTCGAACCCCTGCACCAGAGAATGCCCGATGTATTGGAGGAACTCAGGCAACGTTATGGTGATTTAATGGAATGGGCATTAGAAGAACGTGTCTATAAAGTTGACCATCAGCTATCTATGCATCTAACTAATTTCGCCGAACAGTTAGGGTTACTCCAAGCCTCTCCCCGTGATCTGATCGAGCTACATACGACAACCTTAAAACAAAAAAGCCAAGGGGTGAATCGACGTAAGGCACAAGCCTATACGACAGAAGGACGATTTTTACTATTGGAAGTTATGGGAAACTTAACCGCTTACTATCGAAGATATTTTATTGGATTGAGTAAAATCAACTTAGGAAAAGATGCTAACAAGTCCAGTCCGTCATAAAAATAAACAGTATGGTCAAGTCCGTGATTACTCTAGCATGTGTGAACGATATCGGCTCAAACTTTATGTGACCGGAGATACCCCCCGATCGCAACGTGCGATCGCCAACTTGTATCGACTCTGTGAGCAGGAACTGCCGGGTCAATATAAAATAACAGTGATTGATGTTCTCAACTCTCCCCAACTGGCAGAAGCGGAACATATTTTAGTCACCCCGACCTTAATTAAAGAATTCCCCAATCCTGTCCAGCGAATCGTGGGAGATTTGTCAGACAGTCAGACTGTTTTCTGGGGATTAAGTATCGGTGTGGATCAGCAAAAATATTGAGCCATCTCACCTAAACTGCTATTCTAGATTGATTGTCCCAGTTTACACCAATATACAAAGGAATGAGCCAACAGCAACAGTCAGGTTTTATTGAAAAAGTTAAAACAGGAATTTCTGGCTTTGATTTATTAGCTCAAGGGGGATTACCAAAAGGTCGCACTACCTTAGTGGCAGGTACAGCAGGTAGTGCGAAAACGATTTTTGCCTGTCAGTTTCTCGTCGAAGGAATTAAAGAAGGACAAAACGGCGTCTTCGTCACCTTTGAAGAATCTCCCCGAGCTATCCGCAAAAATGTGCGCGGGTTTGGGTGGGATATTGAAAAATGGGAAGCTGAAGAAAAATGGGTATTTGTTGATGCGTCTCCGCAAACCGGAAATAGACCCTTAATCAGTGGTGAATATGATCTCGGTCCCTTGCTAGCTCGCCTGGAATATGCCATAGAAAAAGTCCAGGCGCAACGGGTTTCTATGGATTCCTTGGGAGCGGTTTTCTCTTATCTGCCTGACGTCGCCCAAGTACGCGGCGATTTATTTGATATTGCTTGGGCGTTGCGAGAACGGGAAATTACCTCAGTATTAACCTCAGAACGTACTCAGGAATACGGAGACATCAGTCGCTATGGTGTAGAAGAATTTGTCGCCGATAATGTCATCATCCTACGAAATGTATTGCTTGAAGAGAAACGTCGCCGCACGATTGAAATCCTTAAATACCGAGGCACTCCTCATCAGCATGGTGAATTTCCCTTTACGGTTTTGCCGGATCAAGGCATTGTGGTTATTCCCTTCACAGCGACCAAATTAGAACGAAAATCGTCAAAAGAGCGAATCACATCGGGCAATGCTGAATTAGATAGAATTTGTGGGGGTGGTTTTTTCCGCGATTCGATTATTCTGGTATCGGGAGCTACAGGTACAGGCAAAACATTAACGGCAACCGAGTTTTTAGCAGGAGGTGTCAACAATGGAGAACGTTGTTTGCTGTTTGCATTTGAGGAAAGCCGGGATCAACTCTTTAGAAATGCAGCCGGTTGGGGTATTAATTTCGAGCAGATGGAACAAGAGGGTAACCTGAAGGTTGTATGTCGCTATCCGGAGGAAACTGGACTAGAAAATCATTTAGTCACCATGAAACAAATTATCGAGGAATTTCAGCCACAACGGGTGGCGATTGATAGTATCTCTGCATTGGGGCAGGTTACTACATCCAAAGGGTTTCGCGAATTTGTCCTGGGACTAAATTCTATTATCAAAAAACGACGGATTACGGGAATTTTTACGGCTAATACGACACCATTCATGGGCAGTATTTCGGTCACTGAATCCCAAATATCTACGAATACTGATGTGATTATATTGTTGCGATATGTGGAAGTTCAGGGGGAAATTAATCGAGTGTTAACGGTGCTAAAAATGCGCGGTTCAAAGCACGATAAGGAGATTCGGGAGTTTTTAATTGACGATAAGGGCATGCACATTGGCAGATCCTTCCGCAACGTTACGGGTATTCTCTCGGGTAATCCAAGTTATGTGAATCAGAATGAACTTGACCGCCTCGGTGGTTTATTTGAAGATGGTTAAGGGATGCTGGGGGAGCAGGGGAAGAAGATTACCAATGAACCATCAACAATCAACAATCAACAATCAACAATGAACCATCAACAATGAACAAATGACAAATGACAAATGACTTAAACCTCTTAATTCTACAAGACTCTTCTCTAGCAACAGATCAGATCCTGTCGCGGTTATCTGAAGTTGGGCTGACTGTGACGTGGCAGCGCGTCAGTACAAAAGCGGAGTATTTGGAGTACCTAAATCCCACTATTGACCTGATTTTAATTGATTATCCCTTAGCAGAATTTGATGGGATTGAAGCAATTTCCTATTTGCAAGAACAGGAGCTGAATATTCCTGTAATTGTTATTAGTCATAGTAACCGTGTGTCTATCGCTGTCGATTATATGAAAGCTGGCGCAACTGGCTATCTGCTTCATGAGCAACTGGCACAGCTTTCTCAAGTTGTGAAGCAGGCATTATATTCAAAGAACTGTGAATCCAAAGTTAAAACACAGGATACTGTTGATTCTGCGGATTTAAAGCAACAGTTACAAGCCCAAACCGCAACCGTGGCGAAACTCTCAGAACAATCCCAACAGGACAATTTAGAAAAGGAACAGATAAAAGCGGCACTCGTCAAAAGTGAGGCACAGTTTCAGGTTTTAATCTCCAAGAATCCGGATGGAATTATCGTGATAGACACTGGGGGAATTGTCCGGTTTATCAACCCAGCCGCCCTGTCACTCTTTAGTCGTCAAGAAGACGAACTCTTGGGTCAAGTCTTGGGCTTTCCAGTCGTGGGCGAGGATAACACGGAAGTGGATGTGCGGACAGGGACTGGGGAAAATCGAGTGGCTCAGATGCGTGTGGTACAAATTGAGTGGCAAGGAAAGGAAGGCTACCTGGTTTCCCTAAGAGACGTTACTCAACAAAAGCGAGTGGAAGAAGAGAGAATTCATCTCTTAGAAAGAGCCGAAGCCGCGAATCGGATTAAAGATGAATTTCTGGCGATCGTATCCCACGAATTGCGTACTCCCCTTAATCCGATTTTGGGCTGGTCAAAACTGCTGCGGAGTCGAAAACTTAATCAGGACAAGGTAGACAAAGCCTTAGAAACAATTGAACGAAATGCTTCCTTGCAAGCCCAATTAATTGATGATTTACTGGATGTTTCTCGGATTTTACGTGGCAAGTTGAGCCTGCAAACCTTGCGGGTAGACTTGGTGCGGGTGATTCAAGCGGCTATCGAAACCATGGGTTTAGCCGCCGCCGCCAAGTCGATTGAGATTGACACCCAATTGGATTCAACGGTGGGATTTGTGTCGGGTGATCCCAACCGCCTCCAGCAAGTGGTGTGGAATTTGCTCTCCAATGCGGTGAAATTTACGCCTAAGGGGGGACGCATCACGGTGCGATTACAAGAGATTGATTCCCAGGCGCAAATCCAAGTCAGCGATACGGGTCAGGGGATCAGTCAGGACTTTTTTCCTTACATCTTTGATTATTTTCGGCAAGAGAATAGTACGACAACCAGGAGTGTTGGTGGGTTGGGATTGGGGTTGGCAATTGTCCGCCACTTGATTGAACTGCACGGGGGGAGAATTGAGGCTGAAAGTGACGGAATTGGACAGGGCGCAACATTTACGGTTAGGTTACCTCTAATGTCAGATTCGCCAATTAATCCTCAGAATTCCTCGCCAGAGGATGAGGGTTTAGATTTAACTGATGTGACGGTACTCCTGGTGGAGGATGAGGTGGATACGCTCGATTTGCTCACCATTATCTTGGAAAGCTATGGTGCAACGGTTGAGGGGGTGACTTCAGCGAATCAGGCGCTTGCTTTATTCTCTCAAGGGCAACCTGATGTGTTAATCAGTGATATTGGCATGCCCGGAATGGATGGCTATGAGTTAATTCGCCAGGTGAGAGATCTACCCCCTGATCGCGGTGGGTTGGTTCCGGCGATCGCACTGACGGCTTATGCGGGAGAAACGGATCACGAACGGGCGTTATCGGCTGGCTTTAATCGTCATCTCTCCAAGCCGATTGAACCGGATCAGATTGTGGATGCGATCGCGAATTTAGTTAGGGTTTGACCTTTATGTTGTTCAAGGGCATGATTTTGAGGCGATCGCTGATGGGATGGGATGAGGGCGCACGTCTATCATGCTTGATTGGATGTTTCCCCTTCTCCCTTCAAGGGAGAAGGGGTTAGGGGATGAGGGTGAAATGCTCGCCAGTCGTGCTTTCACCTTAAGTTGACACCAATGGGCATTGCCGTGCCCTTACTCACTCGCTTTTCTTTCTCGCGCCGCCTTTTGAAAAAATTGACTGTACTGTTGATGACCTTTGTGAAAGACAAAGTTTAAGCTTAAAGGCTCATCGACATCACGAACATCACCGGGACCTTCGAGTACAACAATTTCATCGCCAGAGGTTTCATGTTGACCAATTTTCACAGGTTTGCGATTTTTGACTTCACCTTGGCTACTATCGATATAAACGATAATATTGCCTGTATTTAACTCCTGACCGATATTTTGAATCAGTTGTAAAAAGTTGCGATCGCTCCCGCCTCGGCGAACTGTTACTCGCCCCTGTATGTCTTGCACAGAGCTATTCACCGTATCTCCGACGCCAATCATCAACGGCATATCTTTCGGGTCGAAATTCCCTTTAACCAACTCCAGTAATTCCTCTAGCGTTTTTGGCGCTTGTCGCACATTAAAGTCTTCTCCTAATGGATAGGAACCCGTCCGTTGAAAATAATAACGATTTAAAATCGCTAACACACCCGCCTCTTTAATCGCCCCTTGCAGCATAAACTGAAAATCAGTGGTTCCCGAATCCTGCGCTTGTGCTGGGCGTAAGAGTTCTTGTCCGTTTAAATCTCTGCCTAAATTAGGAGCATAATGAACAAAAAACGAATCGCCTAACCCTTTAATCTGTGCCTCTTGTAACAGTTCTTGCATCAGATTTTGCATATCTTTTTGCAAGTCCATATAAACTTGAGGGGATTGGCGCAGTTGTTCATAAAAGGTATTCAGATTTGCACTAGGGGAAGCCTTATTTTCCAGAACCGAAGCCTGAATACATTCCTCCAATTTTTCAATTTCTGCGGCTGTACTCCTTTGTTCAAAAAAGCGGCGTAACCGGAGTTTAATCGTCTGCGGAACTTCGGCTAAAAACTCTAATTCGGCTTCACTAACACCAGGGTGAGAGACATTCCCTTGGCGGTCTTGCCATTGCACACCGCCACCCGCTAGACCAGGGAGATATAGCCCCTTTGCCTTTACCTCAGCCGGATTGCCAAAGGCGCGTTCAATAATACCGTTTACTCCTCTTTCTCCAATATGTTCTCCGTTAGTCAGGACATAAAAATGACCATCAAACGCCTGCGTCGCTTTAACATAGTTTCGGTCAATTACTCGTGTTAATGGGTCTTTAACCAGTCCCATGCAGACGCCATCTAAATCTTGGATAATTAGGATATTTTCTACATTGATTAAAACATCGGCAAGGACTTCCGTCTTTAATGATAGAGTATACTCATGGGGGAGAAGTTGAGGAGAAACACTCATTGGTAAATCGCTGATGACAAACAGTTCATATTTTATCGTTCATGGTTCATCCTTCAGCGATTATTCTCTGACTCTGCCACTCTAGCAGCACAGCGCGACACTGGAGACAGGTTAAATCTTGCAGGAGGGAGTGAATTCCAGGGGATGTGGTGGGGTAGGTTGTCCCAACTCGGTTGGGGTTTACGGCGACTGTGGGGTCAATTTCAGCAACGAAACCGTAGAGATATTGGTTGGAGAAGGAGCTATTGATTGCCCAGCCTGTAGAATTGAGAGGAGTTAGGTTCGCGATCGCGTCTTCAGAGACTCCTAATTCCCGGCTTAAGATTCCGGGAATGGCGGCGATTGGAGATTGTTCAGGATTGACTCGTCCACCGGGAAAATCCAGGGTCGTTTCTCTGACACCAGGGCGATAGGTTGGTATAGGAAGTAGAAATTTCCCCGCCTGAATTGTGACAATGACAACTGAATCGGCTTTTTCGACTCGCCAATAGTCAAGAATTCGCCCTTGGTCATCTTGTAGGCGTTCACCGATTAGAGTAAGCCATGGGGAACAGATTTCTACGAAGCGGTCTAGGGTTTGCCAGGGGCGAGGTTTATTCATAAAACATTAGACTTTGGACAAAAAAAATAAATTTGCGTAATTTATTGGCAAAGGCATTTGGGGCAGAAAAATTAGATGTCGGGGCGGGTTTAGGGACTAAATTCAGATATTCACCGATAACGGAACAACAAAACCCGCCCTCCTCACCGAAAGGCAATCCATTAATCCCAAACTGGACAACCGAACCCATCTTATTCTCAACCGCGATCGCACCAAAAAAATGTCGAAATTTGGAATTTAGGGAATTGGTTAGGTGAAAGATTAGGGCAGGGCGGGTTTTGTCGAAAGGTGATTGGTGGCTCCATTAATTTTGTCCCTAAACCCGCCCCTACATTGGGAATTGGTTAGGTGAAAGATTGGGGCAGGGCGGGTTTTGTGGAAAGGTGATTGGTGGTTCCATTAATTTTGTCCCTAAACCCGCCCCTACATTGGGTTTTACGGCTGCTGCACTACAGCACTCTCAAAACACTGGGAATACTATCAACCGCTTCTAACGCCTGAATTTCGGCTAAGGCTTTGCGGAAGTTTCCTTCCCGGACATCATGGGTGACAACCACAATTTCGGCTAACTCGTTCTGGAAGCCAATTTGTACGACTGACTCTAAACTGACCCCATGATTACCAAAACTAATACCCAGATGACCAATCACACTCGGTCTATCTTTAGTCATAATTCGGGCATAAAATCGAGTGACTAATTCTGAAATCGGGGCGATGCTGCAATAGTGTTGATGCACACAACTTAACAAGGGATGCAGGTGGTGAGTTTCTCCCGCCGTTTTCAACACCGCCGCAATATTCAGAATATCCGATACCACCGCACTCGCCGTTGGACCTGAACCAGCACCGGGACCAAAGAACATCACTTGTCCCAAGGGTTCCCCTTCCACCAGAATCGCGTTGTACACGCCATGAATACTAGCCAGGGGATGGGCTTGGGGAACCAGAGTTGGGTGTACTCTAATCTGTAGCATTTCGGATTCGGGTTCACTGGTGGCAACCCTCGCCTCTCGCTTGGCTACCGCCAGGAGTTTAATCACAAAGCCTAAGTTCTGGGCGTAGGCGATATCGGCGGCGCTGACTTGGCGAATTCCTTCACAGTGAACATCTTCTAACTTAATCCGTCCGGCAAAGGCTAAGGAGGCGAGGATGGCAATTTTATCAGCGGCGTCTAACCCTTCAACATCAGCGGTGGGATCAGCTTCGGCATAGCCTAATTTTTGGGCATCTGCCAGAATATCGGCAAATTCTCCGCCCTCGCTTTCCATGCGGGTGAGAATATAATTGGTGGTGCCGTTAACAATCCCGGTAATGCTGTGAATTTGATTGACGCCTAAGGACTGTTTTAGGGGTTGAATCACCGGAATACCGCCACCCACCGCCGCTTCTAAGAGAACATAGACGCCTTTTTCTTCGGCGGCGGTAAAGATTTCTGCCCCATAGCGGGCGATAACGGCTTTATTAGCCGTGACAATATGCTTCCCATGGGAAATGGCTTTGAGGATTAGCGATCGCGCGGGTTCTAATCCCCCCAGTAATTCCACGATAATATCAATCTCTGGGTCAGTGACAATCGACTCCAAGTCTGTCGTCATCACCTCAGGCGGCACTTTCACTGATCGGGGTTTATCTAGCGATCGCACGCCGACTCTATGAATGTCAATCGTTTGCAGCAGGGGATTTCGACCCGTGGGGTCTTGTAAAATTTTTGCTGTTCCCGTACCAACTGTTCCCAGTCCCAATAAACCGATTTTAAAAGCCACAGCTATTATCCTAAAATTTCAAACCAACCGTCATCTACATAATTAATTTGGGCAAAGGGACTCAACGCCGACAACACTTGAGTGCCGTAACTGCGATGGTTAACCCGATTGTCTAATAAGGCAACAATCCCTTGAGAGTCTCGCACTGGCGCAACTGCCCGTTGTAATTCTCGCAACGCCGCAGGTAATAGATATAAGCGAAACCAGTCTAACCGTCGCTGTTTGTAGTACGCCACTTGACCTGCAACCCAAGGGTATTCTAGGGAGGGTAGGGGTAACGTGGCAATAATTAACAGTTGGGGAGAGGGTAAAAACTGTTGCTGAGAGCGCCAGAATTCCCAACCACAAACTAGAATACCATTTTCCTCTAGCTGGGTCTTTTCCACCTGGACTCGCGACCCAAATTCCGCGGCTAAAACTGCCCCTAACTGATTTTTCAGAGGGACATCCCCGACTAAGATGACGACAGGTGTTTTCACCTGATGACTTGCCCCTAAAAGCGTTCGCACTTGTTGAAACAAGGCATTGCGGAAGCGGGGCGTATTCGGCATCGGTAGCCTATCGGGTAAATAAAGCTGAATCAGTTTACTGTGGCGGTCAGGCGAGAATTTTAAGCAGGTTAACTCTCCTAAACCCAGTTGTTGACGGTAAACTGACGCTGCTGTATCTAAATCTAGCGCCCCGCCAATTAAGACTATCGGTTGTTCTGACCAGATGGGGCTGAGGGATGTTGCTACTTCTGTGGGTTCACAATACAGGGAAAACTGACCCTGCGATCGCTCAATCCCTGCCCAAGTAAACTGATTGGATGATTGCCAGCATTGCCAAAACTGTTTCCAGGCGGGTGGTAGATAGGCAGACTCCCCACCATTTGCCGATTGTAAGACCTCAAACAACTCCTGGATGACAGCTTGTTCGCCCGATTCGATCAGATAGCAATCATAAGGATTGGCTGGACGCTCAAATAAGCGTTTGGTTAGCCGCACCCACCTATCCCGAATCCAATCTGCCTTTTGCGGATGGGCTAACATCAGGCCATGCCAATGTTGAGGCTGAATCGTACTCTTGAGTTGATCGCGCACCCAGTCCTCTAAATCGTCTGCTTGGTCAATGAGGGTGGGAATACCTTGAGGAAACGCCCTTTTCTCCCCTAAACGGTCTGCCAACCATGCTTCAGGAGTGGTAATCAGCAGTCCTTGAAAATCCTCATCTGGGAACCTGTCACCAACGTGAATCGGCTTATTTGTACCCATCCATTCTTGCAAGCTGGGAATTTCGACCTGTAGCAGCCACGTTTGGACTAACACAGGCGCAACAATAATCACGGGTTCCTGCCAAATTAAAGCAGGTGCCAAGTAACTCAGACGATAGGGTTCTTGGGGGCTTCCCGTTTGAATTAATGCCGAACGCCCCAAGCGCAAAGCCCGCGCTACCAGCCGCGCCATGGTTAAATGGTGGGGCCAGTTGGGTTGACCTTGCTCTCGCAGAAAGGCACGTAGAGAGGAATGGACTTCGACTTCAATCACGTTAATCTCGTGTCTGAACGTTCCCAGAACTATAGACAGCTATTCTGATCTTGCCTCAACCTGAGGATGAGTCCCTTGGACTGGATTTTGGAACTTATCTAGTTTGACATAAGAATCGAGGATTAGGTTTACCAGTGCGTTAACCCAACCATTACCATTGGAGTAAGATGCAAACGATTAAGGGCGGGTTTTGTAGAAAAGTTATCGGTGTCGATGTAAAGTTAATCCCTAAACCCGCCCCTACATACAGACGCTTCTGTGATCACGTCTGGAACATGACTCCCCCTGCTCCCAGACGCGCCATGGCACGTCTCTACATCGCTTCCCCTGCTCCCAGACGCGCCAAGGTTGCTTCCATTACCGCCGTGGTTTGTCCAGAAACAGTAAATACCACCGCTTCGCGATAGACACGTTGGGCGGCGTGGGATTGGATATTTGCCGCGCCACTGGAAACTGTTACCGCCGCATTGGTACACCGCCCTGCTAGGTTAATTGCCCACGCCCTTAGCTGTAGGGATTGGGGACGTTTTTTCCCCATGTAGGGGCGGGTTTCACTATTATCATTTGTTGTCACCCGGATGTTTCTAAACCCGCCCCCATCTCCCCTATCTTCTCTATCTCCCCCATCCTCGGTGTCAGCAGAATTTGCTGATAATGCGGCGATCATTGCGGCTTCACAGTCGCAGACTTCGGCGGTGAGAGCATTAAAAGCGTTTTGAATAAATCCTAATTGCTTGCGTTGATAAACGGCAGCCACAATATCTAATCCGGCTTGAGCACAGCCTAAGGCAAAAAATCCATGATTTAATACATTTTTTCGATCTGTTTCATGAATCGCCCCGGCTTTTCTGACGAATAAAACAGACTCGTGAGGTAAAAACCAATCCGTTAGACTAGCAGACACCGTATTGGTTGAATTCATCGCCGCTAACACCATCGGTTCACTAAACGCGATCGCACGTCCAACTCCTTGGTCGGTCGAGGTAAAGGGTACAATACCATAGAGTTCTTGACCATCGGGTAATGTTGCCCCAATCACAAAATCCTCAAATAAGCCAAACCCCGTAACCCAAGGGACATTCCCGCTAATCTGATAGCCCCCATCCACAGGAGTCGCCTTTACTAGGGGATTCCCGGTGCGGCGCAGTTGGGAGAAACCTACCCCGACTAACGCCTCACCCCTCCTCATGCGGGGAAGATACTGCTGCTTTAAGGCGTGATTATCACTTTTTGCCAAAAACCCACCTGCACTCTGATGCTGAGTTTGCAGAAATGCCAATGCACCAGAATAACGACAGACTTGTTCCTGGAAGTGAAAGAAGGTGACAGGATTAACCTCAGCACCTCCCCAGGCTTGGGGAACCTTCAGCGCTAGCAAATTGCGATCGCCTAATCCTTTGAGTGCGGTGCGTAATGCTTCCGTATCCTGATCGATCTGTGAAGCACGAGGGGCGACAATTTCGCGCAAGTAAGTCTCCGCTACCTCTAAAAGGTTAGACGGATTCGCGATTCCCTTCGGGATAGCTTCGCTTCGTGCGTCAGGAACACCTTGGTTCGCTGTAGTTGGTGACATTAGGTAACAAACAGTTCAACAATTCCTTTCTCAGGATATCCGACTCATTGCCGCGCCCATTTGGAAGATTTCATGATACCAAAGTTAGTAGAGTTTTGTGTTCAATTGCCCAAAACCTCCTCCGGCAAAATCAAAAAGACTGATTTGAAATAACTTTGTTGGTGTCAACTGTTACGCTGCGATCGCCCGTTTTGAATCAGTTGTTTGGTGATCCACCAAGCCCCCGCAGAACAGATCACACTGGCAAAAAAGGCAATCACAAAGGGATGGGGAGGAAGCCAAGGGCGATCGCGACTACTTAAATTTGCTTCAATTTGTCCCCGGAATTGCGGCGCGGTTTCTTCTCCGAAATACCGCCAGAATGATAGTTCTTCCTTATCGAGTCCTAGTCTAGCACAAATCCGCTCAATTGTTTCATTATAATTGTTAATATTGATGTTAATTGTCGTAAATAAATCTTTCATTTTCCGCAGCAGGCGATCGTAAATCAGAGAATCGGCGGAGAGTTGTTTTAACTGAGGTTTTAAATTTTGCAGATAGGTTGTATCTTGGGGGTCAGGGTTGGCGGTATCAATTTGGAGTTGAATGTCGTCTTCGGTCATCATTTATCCTCAAGATGCTGGGGTTGTGGTTTCAGAAATCTTAGCCAAAGAAACGCTCATAATCATCATGGCTACCAATCCAAAACCAAGTTATAGTATCTGCATCTTTAAAGCCCAAAGCCCGATATCCTCGCGTGACTCGGACAGACCAAATATCCTCTTGACTGTTAATACACTTGAAATGGAGAGAGGGATGAAACGGATTTTCTGCCCAGAGTTGATAGGCTTGGCGGGCTTTTTGTCGGATTTCTCTCCTCAGTTTGCGGTATTCATCCCAAAAGGAGGGTAACACCTCAGAATTCATAACTGATTATAATCCATGGGAGTAGCTTGTCCGGCGGCGCGTTGTTGTTTGGCTTGACGTGCGGCGGCGACTAACGCAGATTGAGTCCGATTAAACGCCGTATCCCACTGTTGTTCATCTTGCAAATCGGCGATATATTCCCGTAAATGTTCAATCACTTGGCTTTGAACCGTATCGGGTAAAGATTCAACCAAAGTCACTAAGTCTTGAATCGCTGGGGATGACATGGGTTAAACTCCTGAGTTAGGGTGGTGATTTCGTTCATTTTATCATCAACCAACCGGGTTGAACTTGACCCCAACCATACAACGCGATGCTTTGACCTCTCAGATTATCCGTAGACTGGGCAACAGAGAACAATTCCTCAAACGTCTGAACCGCCTCCTCCCACTGCTGCACTTGGTCGTAGCCAATCCGTTAAGGCTGAACTGTTTATGAAGGGTTAATGAAGAACAACCTGAGACTGATTTTGGCAAATCCGATTATATTTTTTTATGCTTTTGTGTTTATTTGGGCATCCTTTCAGTAGGTTTAAGTATTAATTGTACACATTGATTCATTGTTTTTAGTATTTCTATACAGTTTTGTTCATTTCTACGTGTTATGGACAATTGGTGTTAATTGTTGTTAATCTTAGGTTAAACAATGCCCCATAGACATAATTTTTTCTGATGAGATTATAATTTTATTTTCAACAAGATATTGTAAAGGCACTAACCTTTTTGATTCACCCAGAGTAAGGTATAAAACAAAGACTTTTATCAGAGTTTAATCAGGGTGAAACAATGAAATACGCCGTTGCCGAAAAATCCCATCTTAACTCTTCCAGCCCGCCCCAAGCCGAAAAAACGCCATCTGATTTTTGGCTTTCCCTGAGAACCAACGTCAAGTTAAAACATCAGGCTCCTGCCATTCAGCCTGTTTCACGCAACCAAAACTTACCCCTTTCCTTCAACCAAGAACGACTCTGGCATCTGGAACAGTTACAGCCCGATACTTCTGTACATAATATCTTGCATTGCTTGCATCTTCAAGGTGAACTCAATGTAGCAGCACTAGAGATGAGTCTGAGGGAAATTATTCGACGCCATGAAATCCTGCGAACCACATTTCCAACCGTAAATGGACAACCCATCCAAGTGATCTGTCCAGACATTGATTGGACTCTGCCAATTATAGACTTGCAAGAACTGCCTCTAGAGCAAAGAAAAACTCAAGCCCAAAAACTCGCTGCCCAAGATGCCAAGCAACCGTTTGACTTGACAAAAAGCCCATTGTGGTGTCTAAAACTGTTGCGTCTAACTAAACAAGAACACATACTGGTACGAACCATACACCATATCATCTTCGATGGTTGGTCTGACCGAGTATTCCTAAGGGAAGTCGGCGTACTTTACGATGCCTTTTCCCAGGGAAAACCATCGCCACTTTCGGAACTGCCAATTCAGTATGCCGACTATGCCCAAACCCAACGGCAATGGCTACAAGGCGAGGTATTCTCCTCTCAACTTGACTACTGGCAGAATCACCTAAGTGGCATTTCGGCTCTGGAATTACCCACAGATTACCCACCTCCACCTGTGCCAAGTTACCAAGGTGCTTATCAACCCTTTGAGTTATCACAAAGCTTAACCCAGACGCTCAAGAAATTGAGTTATCAGGAAGGTGTTTCTCTGTTCGTCACCCTGTTAACCGCCTTTAAAACCTTGCTCTACTTATATACAGAGCAAGAAGACATGATTGTCTGTTCCCCTGTTGTCGGTCGTCATCAAGTGGAATCAAAAGGGTTAATTGGCTACTTCAATAATATAGTAGCGCTCCGTACTGACTTATCAGGAAACCCCAGTTTTCGAGAACTGTTGCATCAAATCAGTCACGTTTCCTCACAAGCATTTGCCCACCAAGATATACCCTTACAAAAGGTGGCAGAACTCCCCAATTTAGTTCACACACCGCTGACGCGAGGTATGTTTATCTTGCAAAATACACCCAATCCGTCATTAGCTCTCGATGGGTTAACCGTGAACTCCTTGTATGTAGACCGGGAAATCGCCAACTTTGATTTGTCTCTTTCCCTGCAAGAAAAATTAGGAAAATTAACAGGAGGATGGCAGTACAAAACAGACCTATTCAAGGCGACGAGCATAACTCAGATGTTGGCGCATTTCCAGACCTTACTAGAACGCTTAGTTATCAATCCCGAACTGTGCCTAGAAGACTTGCCACGTTTTGCTGATGGAAAACTCCGTCAACTGTCTGATCCCAATCAGAGTGCAGCTCCCTTAACCCGACAGCAACAGAAAACCTATATCGCTCCGCGAGATAAGCTCGAACACCAACTCACCCAAATTTGGGAAAAAGTTCTAGGCATTCAACCCATCGGCGTGAGGGATAACTTCTTTGAACTCGGGGGACACTCCCTGCTAGCGGTACAACTGTTCGGGCAAATCGAGAAGAAATGGAACAGAAATCTACCCGTAGCTACCCTTTTCCAAGCACCAACCGTCGAGCAACTCGCCAACCTTCTGCGCCAGTCAGGATGGTCAGCACCTTGGTCTTCATTGGTAGCGGTTCAACCAGAGGGTTCTAAGCCACCATTCTTTTGTGTCGCTGCGGCTGGCTGCACCGCCCTTGGTCTTACCACTCTGGCGCGTTGTCTTGGAGCTGACCAACCTTTTTATGGTTTGGAAGAAAAAATGGATGGAAAACAGGCTCCCAAATTGCGGATTGAAGACTTAGCCACTCATTACATCGAAGAAATATGTACTGTCCAGCCTGATGGTCCTTATTTTTTAGGAGGTCACTCCTTTGGTGGTATAGTTGCCTTTGAAATCGCTCAACAGCTACAGGCACAAGGTAAGACGGTAGCTCTGCTCGCCCTATTTGATACTGCCTATAATGGGTTGCCTATTAATAGTTCACCATCGCCTTTACCATTACCTGTACCGTCGCCTGTACCATTCCGTTCCCGTGTCTCTATACATCTGGAGCAAATTTTACAACTCGGATTTAGCGAGAAGATAACCTACATTCATGCCCACGTCAAAGAGCAATTGGGGTGGAAAGTCAGGAAGCACCAGAAAAAGCTGACCAAGTTCAGGAGCCAGATAGAGAAGAACGTCCAGAAAATTGCCTGTAATTTTTACTTGGGTATTGGACAGGAATTGCCTTACGCTCTCCGAGGATTTCATTTATTAGAGGAGAAGACAAAAGCCAGAAAAGCGTATCGACTGCAAATCTATCCCGGTCAGGTCACTGTATTCTGGGCTATGGGCGACGGACATCCTCTAAAAACTTACCATAATCGTTCAGGCTGGGGCACAGTGGCTGGAGGAGGATTGAAGCTGCACGGTGTTCCTGGCAATCATGGCAGCTTGAAGTCAGAGCCTAATGTACAGGTTCTGGCAGAAAAATTGCGGGTTTGTTTGGATGAGGCACAGGCGGAAGTGGAAAGGATGGTTGGTCAAACAGACTCCCTTTAATTCTGCACATTTTTTTATTGACTAGACCAAAAAAGTGAGGTTTAATTATGCAACCCATTGAAGAAATGCTACGCCAGCACATTGCCGAAACTATTCTGTTCAGTAGCCAAGGCTATGCTTATCCCGATGACGCTTCCTTACTGGAAAACGGCATCATTGACTCGATGAACGTGATGGAATTGGTGCTGTTTTTAGAAGAAAAATTGGGCATTCAGGTGGAAGATGTCGAGATTGTCCCGGAAAACTTTGATTCCGTTAGCAATCTAGCGGCATTTGCCCGACAAAAACAGTCCCTGTTTGTTAGTTCTTAAAGGCAGAAATTGTCATGTTGGTACAGGAATTTATCGAGTCTAGCGCTGACCGATTACCGGATAAGGTGGCGTTGATTGGCGATGGGCAACGCCTAACATATCCCGAAGTCGAGGCACAGGCAAACCGCTTGGCAAATGCGCTCTTGGCACAGGGTTTACAACGGGGCGATCGCGTCGTATTATTTCTACCTAACTGCCTAGAATTGGCGATCGCAATTTTTGCCGTCCTCAAAGCGGGTGGCGTTTTTGTGCCACTCAACCCCAGCACGAAGTCCGATAAGTGCGCCTATATCTTAAACAATTGTCAAGCCAGAGTTTTCCTCACCAGTGGACGACAAGCCGATTTAGCTCAACAGCTCACCCAACAGGTTCCCTCCCTCAAAACCATCATCCTGACTTCGCCACCCGCCGAGACGAGTACGGGCAATGTCCTCAACTATACCGACATCCAGGGCGATTACATAGCACATCGCCCTCCAAAAGTCAATATTGATCTCGACCTAGCTTGCCTAATTTACACCTCCGGTAGCACTGGCGACCCCAAAGGCGTCATGTCAGACCACAGCAATGTTGTCTTTGCTGCCAGTTCGATTATCGAATATCTGGGCAATGTCGAGAGTGATATTATCATCGGCTTGTTGCCTTTGTCCTTTGATTACGGACTGTACCAACTTTTGATGGTGTTTAAATTCGGCGGCACTCTGGTGCTGGAAAAAGGATTCACCTATCCAGCCGCCATTCTCAAACGCATGGAAAAAGAACGGGTCACTGGCTTCCCTGGCGTCCCGACAATCTACGCCATGCTACTGAAAATGGATCTGAGTGCCTACGATTTATCCAGTTTACGTTATTTGACCAACACCGCAGCTGCCTTGCCTCCCTCCCACATTCTCCAAATTCGGGCTAAGTTTCCCTGGGCGACGCTGTTCTCGATGTACGGTTTAACCGAAACCAAGCGCACCCTCTATTTGCCCCCAGATCAACTGGACAAACGTCCCGATTCCGTCGGCATCGCCATTCCTGGCACCGAAGTGTGGATTGAAGATGAACAGGGTCAGCGGCTGGGTTGCTCTCAAGTGGGTGAGTTGGTGGTGCGGGGACGCCATGTCATGCGCGGTTATTGGGGTAATCCCCAGGCAAGTGCTGCCCGTTTCCGCCCTGGATTGATGCCAGGGGAGCGGCTGTGCTACACCGGTGACCTATTTCGCATGGATGAAGAGGGGTTTATGTATTTTGTCTCGCGACAAGATGACATGATCAAAAGCCGGGGCGAGAAAGTGGCACCGAAAGAGGTGGAGAACGTGCTGTATGGTCTTCCAGGTGTTCGGGAAGCGGCGGTGATTGGCGTGGCTGACCCGGTATTGGGGCAGGTGGTCAAGGCGTTTATCGTACAGGAGGGCGATGAACTTACCCCAGCCGATATCTTACGGTATTGCCGCGCCCATTTGGAAGATTTCATGGTGCCGAAGTTAGTCGAGTTGTGTGTTCAATTGCCTAAAACCTCCTCTGGCAAAATTAAAAAGACCGATTTGAAGTGATTAGTCATTAGTCATTGGTCATTGGTCATTGGTCATTTGTCATTTGTCATTTGTCATTTGTCAGGGTTTGAGGACTATTTACAGAACTTACACAAAGTGGCAACAGCGCTAAAGCGCTTACTACAAACAAAAGGAGTAAGTTATGTGTGGTATTGTTGGTGTTCTCAACTTGCAGGAACCTCAGCCGATTCCGGAGACGGTTTTGCCGCAGATGTTAGCCATGATTCGTCATCGGGGTCCCGACGAATTTGGGATTTATCGGGACGAATGGGTTAATTTGGGTAATGCCCGTCTCAGCATTATTGATTTAAACGGTGGACAACAACCGATTTGTAACGAAGATGAAACATTGTGGATTGTCTTCAACGGTGAAATCTTTAACTATGTGGAACTGCGCCCCCAATTAGAGGCTCTCGGTCACCGCTTTACCACTAATTGTGACACAGAGGTGCTCCTGCATATGTATGAAGAATATGGTGTCGATTGCCTGAATTATCTGAATGGTCAGTTTGCGATCGCGATCTGGGATACTCGTCAGCGTAGCTTATTTTTGGCACGCGATCGCTTGGGGATTCGCCCCTTGTTTTATACTCTGTGCCAGGGTCAGTTAATCTTTGGTTCCGAAATCAAGACCATTCTGGCGCATCCCAGGGTTTGTGCAACAATTGATCCCGCCGCACTGACGCAGGTGTTCACGTTTTGGACGGTGTTGACACCGCACACCATTTTCCAGGACATTTATAGCCTCTCCCCGGGTCATTATCTGCAGGTTCAGGATGGACAGTTAACTATTCAACCATACTGGGAACTAGACTTTACCCCAGAAGCATCCCGGCGTACTCCCCAAGATTATCTGGATGAGTTTGAGCAACTGCTGATTGACTCCACCCTGATCCGACTACGTGCTGATGTACCCGTTGGCGCTTACCTGAGTGGGGGGTTGGATTCTTCCACAACCACCGCGATTATCCGTCAATACGCCCAGAACTCCTTAGAAACCTTCTCTATCGCCTTCTCAGATCCAGAGTTTGATGAGAGTGAGTTCCAACGGCGCATGGCAGATATTTTGGGTACTAACCATCGGGTTGTTTATTGTACCCATACCGATATTAGTCGCCTGTTTCCAGAGGTAATCTGGCACACAGAAACTCCCACATTACGCACCGCACCCGCACCCATGTTTATGCTATCTCGATTAGTCCGGGATTCTAATTTAAAGGTGGTGCTTACTGGGGAAGGGGCAGATGAATTCCTTGGTGGCTATGACATTTTCAAAGAAATGGCGATACGTCGATTCTGGGCAAAACAGCCAGATTCCCAATGGCGACCGTTATTATTGAAAAGACTATACCCAGAAATTTCCCGTTTGAGTCGTACCAGTGAAGCCTTTGTCCAGGCGTTCTTTAAAAAGAATCTCACTGATACCAAATCACCGTTCTATTCCCATATTATTCGTTGGTCAAATACGGCTCGTCTCCAGCGTTTGCTAGTTTCTAAACCAGAGGTTGGACTACTAGAATGGGCAGAACAATTGGTTCCCCTCCAGAGCAATTTTTCCAGTTGGTCTCCTTTAGCCCAAGCCCAATACCTGGAAATTGTCACCTTCATGTCACCCTATTTGCTGTCCTCTCAAGGCGATCGCATGGCGATGGCGAATTCAGTGGAAGGGCGTTTCCCCTTTCTAGATTATCGAGTTGTGGAATTTTGCGATCGCCTGCCATCCAATGTGAAGCTGCGCGGCTTAACGGAGAAATGGCTGCTGCGACAATTAAGCCGCAAATTACTACCCCCCGATATTTGGCAACGCCGTAAACGTCCCTACCGCGCCCCGATTCACCGCAGTTTCTTTCACCAAGATACACCGGATTACGTCTGGGAGTTGTTGTCGGAAGATGCTGTACGCGCTGGCGGTTTATTTAATCCCTTAGCGGTTAATCAACTGGTTCGCAAAGCCCAAAGTGGATCACCCTTGGGTGAAGTTGATGATATGGCGATCGCCGGCGTTTTGTCCACCCAGTTGGTTGATCAACAGTTCGTGAAAGACTTCAACTCTCGGTTATCGATATTGAACTCTTCGGATCGAGTTAAGGTTATTGATCGCAAATTAGAGGGAATTCACTAACAAACTGTAGTTGAATGGGTATAAAATTCGACCCTATAGGCGGACACATTTTTCCATTATGAAGTAAGTATAAGATGAAACCACCGAACTTGTCAATATATCAAATCGGAACCTATGGGAATTCATCAACCACAGGAGATTTAACTGTGACAAATGACGTAGCTTGCTTCTCGCGATAGCGAGTATGACATAAACAAATGACCCCTCTCACCACCCGACTTATTCAGGAGATTCTATCATGAACGATCCAGTCAAAACGGATGCAATTGGCTTCAATAAGCACTCCCTTAATTTAGATGTAGCCAACGAGACGGAACGCATTGTCGAACAGTTACGCCAAAGTGTCCATCAAACCCTACGCCGTCGCGGGGCGGTGTTGGGTATCAGTGGGGGGATTGACTCATCGGTGGTGCTGGGCTTATGTGCTAAAGCCTTTGGTTCCGAACATGTCGTCGCCTTGCTGTTACCGGAGGGTGAATCCAGCCCGGAGAGTGCTACACTGGCACAGTTAGTCGCTGATCACTATGGCGTTCAAACTATTACGGAAGACATTTCCGGAGTATTGGATGGGTTTGGCTGTTACCGCCGCCGTAACGACGCGATCGCACGTTTGTTCCCACAATTCGGAGCGGGTTGGCAGGCTAAAATTGCTTTACCGGGAAACTTGTTGGAAAAAGAAACGCTGAATATCTTTTCCCTAACTGTAACCAATCCAGAGGGTGAGGAGTTTACCAAACGCTTACCACCCCAGGAGTATTATCAGATTGTCGCCGCGTCTAATTTTAAACAGCGATCGCGCATGGCTATGCTCTACTATCACGCTGAATTAAATAATTATGCGGTTATCGGTACAGCGAATAAGAATGAGCATTTATTAGGCTTTTTTGTCAAGTACGGAGATGGCGGAATTGATGTTAGTCCGATTGCCCATTTGTTCAAGACACAAGTTTACCAGCTTGCTCGTTATCTAGGTGTGCCAGAAGACATCCAACAACGCACGCCGACTTCAGATACCTATCCAGGTGGAAGTTCACAGGAAGAGTTTTTCTTCCGTCTACCCTTTGATATTCTGGATACCATTTGGTTCGGGTATGAACAGGGGGTTAACAACGAGGAAATCGCCCAGGTACTTGATTTGACAGTAGAGCAAGTCGAGCGGGTTGTTGCCGATATTGTCCGAAAACAACGTACAACTTCCTATCTAAGAATGCCTGTTATTAGTATGGAAAACGTTGATTAAAAATGTTACACCCTCGTTTCTAGGCAGAGTCGAGGAATGCCTCTGTTGATAGTAAAGGGCGACCCGATACAATTGAGTGGATGGGTGGCGTTCATTGATGCAGGCGGGTCGCCCCTACAGTATACAGCAGTTTGCTCTGCTATGCGGTACATTGTCGCTCCCCCTCGCATTAATTGGTAATCCGGTTTAAGTTGAATCGCTTTCTCGTAAGATGCGATCGCAGGTTGGGAATTCAGGCGCCGTTTGAGTAAAGGGCGACCCGATACAATTGAGTGGATGGGTGGTGTTCATTGATGCAGGCGGGTCGCCCCTACAGTATATTTATGATTAGGTCGCTACAGGGGGTTAATTTATTCCCGTGGATTGCCGCGACTGGGTTTCTATGGGGAACGATTGTCCTGCGGGAAATGTTAACTTAAATAAACTTAAGTTTCATTTCTTTACATCTAGCTCTAACCTAGATTGATATTTCGTCAAACCGAGCGATGAGGTAAAGTAATTTATAAGCATTAGCTACAATTAGTCTAAAGCTTATACATCCTGCTGTGTTGACTCCAATAGCAGCGACAAGAGCCATCCTGTCAGAGACAGTTGGTCATGGTGATAACACAGTAGTGAATTGAACCTTATTGAATTGTCAGAGCATCCAATGAACATTAGTCAGCAATTGGGCAGACTTAAAAGAGGCATTTTTAGAATCAAAAAAGTTCCTCGTTTTTTGATCTTACTGATTGCCACAATTGCCACGATTCAGTTTTTAATTCTCCCCGCCTTGACCCAACAACCCGTCAAGGTTCAAGTCTTGATGAGCGCCCTTGAAGCCACCCTATGGCAACCCTTTGTCGAGGAATTTGAACAAGAAAATCCAGATATCAATTTGGAAATCAGAGAAGGACCTAGAGCAACTGACGCGGTTGAAGACCTCTATAGTTCAGCCTTTTTGCTGGGTGACTCAC
>NZ_JBKHHI010000013.1:0-34139 GCF_046539235.1 Coleofasciculus sp. | reverse complement strand
TTTACAAGCGGACGCAAGGAGAGCCTGTCATTCCCACAAGTTCATGACTTGTTGACAAACGCGACACATTAGAGTTGTCGCCGTAAAGGTTAGGACAGACTTATTACTTGTGAGAGTCCGCTAACTGTGGTTATTGCACCGATGCTCTAGAAAGTCTCTAAATGTCTCAACTATTATATAGGCTTGTATTGCAGTTACTCTCATGCCATTGATAATCCTGGTTGTAGATGACAACCTAGGTACTCGTCTTTCCGTGAGCGATTACCTGGAAATGTCAGGCTATTCAGTTATAACGGCAGAAGATGGTCAAGAGGCTCTGTCTCTGATTGACAAGTATCATCCTCACCTAATCGTCACCGATATCAATATGCCGAAATTGAATGGCTATGAACTTGTGCAACAAGTTCGGAAACGACCAGCTTTCCGCTTGTTACCTGTGGTTTTTTTAACGGAGCGCAGTAGTACTGAGGAGCGGATTAAGGGCTACCAGTTAGGATGTGACTTGTATTTGCCTAAACCCTTTGAAATGAAGGAATTGAGTGCTGTAATTCGGAATCTGCTGGAACGGTCTCAGATGATGCAAGCTGAATTGCGATTCTCTTCGAGAGATACAGGACAATCACCCCCATCGCCAGAGACTCCGGATACTCTGCCAAAATCCGAATCAACTCCTCGTGCGATCGCCTCCCCCACCTCCCCATCCAATGTACTGCGTCTAACTCAGCGAGAACAACAGGTTTTAGAGTTACTGACCACAGGATTATCCAATAGCGAAATTGGCAACAAGCTACACCTGAGTCCTCGGACGATTGAAAAATACGTCAGCAGTCTCCTGAGAAAAACAGAAACCAGCAACCGTGCCGAAATTGTGCGTTTTGCCCTAGAAAATCATTTAGTGGATTGACTAAATCGCTGTGTTGTGATATGTGATTTCGTCGGCTGATTCATGATCGAAATCATCACGCAGTATGGGCGAAGTCGTTCATTTCTGTCAATCAGTTGACCACATTGCCAACTGATCTAAGGCACAATAGTAGTAAGGGCTAGCTGGAGTTGCTAGGGATCAATTTGAAAAACTTGACAATTAGCAACTCTAACGCTAAAATACCGAATTCACACTGCTTTAGACTATGCTTCAAGACACTCGAACCATACGCTACTATCAGCAACTTACAGATGCTCTAGTTTTTATGTGGAACCGGGGATATCGCTTTGACGAACTGCGTTTATACATTGATGGCTATCTTGATGCTCTTCGACATAGTAACGCTATAGAAGTTTATTTGATTCATCGCTTGGAGGAAGATGCTGTTCGTTATCTACGCGATCCCTCCAACTTTGAAGCCGTACCCTTACCAGAACCCGAAACTGATTACTATTAAGCCACAATCCTTGCCAATCTCCGGTAGCTCCCAGACGCGCCATGGCACGTCTCTACATTGTTCTTAGGTTAAAAAAGCCTAGAATGAAAAAGCCTGCTTAAGCAGGCTTTTTGGTTAATTTTGCGCCTTATAGCTTATAACGGCGAAGATGTCAAGATGCCAATGCAACTTCCACCATCTGCTGTAATTCGCCGTTCTGATAAAGCTCGATCATCACATCTGAACCACCAATGAACTCACCATTCACGTAAACTTGGGGAATTGTGGGCCAATTGGAATATTCCTTAATACCTTGACGCACTTCCGGATCATCAAGAATATTCACGGTTGCGTAGGAAACACCCAAGGTATTCAGGATTTGGACGACATTGTTGGAAAAACCACATTGGGGCATCAGTTTGGTGCCTTTCATAAACACCACGATTTTGTCCTGGTTGATGAGCTGGTCAATCCGTTCTTTAACTGCTGGCGTCATAGCTTTGCTGAAATGTTTTGTGTAGTTTTGTATGGGTCTAGTGTAGCGAGAGTTTATACAGCCTGACGGGTAGCTTGCCAAGATGCCGGGGTATAGGTTTTCAGCGCTAGGGCGTGAATGGCTTCGCTTGCCATTGCCTGCTGGAGAGCGCCATAAACAAGCTGGTGCTGTTTTACCAAGCTTTTGCCTTCAAACTGGGAGGACACAACAATCGCTTGCAGATGATCACCACCGCCAGTCAAGTCTTGTACCTGTACCTGAGCATCAGGAAGTTCTGCTTTGATCATTGTCTCAACTTGCTCTGGACTAATCATACCCACTCCATTGTTATTTAAATTTCTACATACTAATTTAACGTTCTGGAGTCGCGGATGAAGTCGGTTCGCTATTGCCAGAGGGGGGGAAGGGAGAACCGACGAATCCCAATTCAAAAAGCTGCTGGTAAGCTTTTTTGCCCAAATCACGGGTGGGATTCTGAGAACGAATGATCTGAATCAATAAGGGAACTGCTAATTCCGGTTGATCTTTGGCGCGATGTACCAACGCCAATTGATAGGTGGCTTCATCCCGCATTTCTGCCGTTTGCAGCGCGTTTTGCCGATGCTCATTGAAAATCCGGTTATCAATTCCCGAAAAACTTTCAGCCAACTGCTGATAGAAATTAGACAATTGGTTGAAAACTTGACGTGCCTGCTGAAGTTTTTGAGCGGCTAACGTATAGTCTTGGGCTTCAATGGCTTGATTTGCCTCTACCATTAATCGCTGTCCCCCCTGTAAACTCAGCAGGCTATCGTCCTGAGTTAAGGGGCGTAGCTCAGAATCATCTGGCTCAAGCTGCATTTGGCTGACCTCTTCTGGAAGCGCAGCCACTTGAGTTTGAGCGTGGGCGGGTGGTAAGAGTACCACACTCGTAGTGAAGGGAAAGGCAACAAGGCAGATAAAACCAAGGCTATGAATCGTTTCAGAAGAGATCATGTAAAAAATAGGGATAGTATTTTAACAAACACAGAAACCTTCGGGTATCTTACCATCGCCAGATGCGGCAAGGGGAGTCAGATCACAATCGCTAGACTTGGGGGCAGGGAATTATTCGTCCATCACTAACCATCAGCGATGACCCGATTCCAAGGCAGTTGTGCTGTCTAAACCAGCTAGACTGAAACAATACCCGGAAGGTTTCTTAGAAATCCGGAGTAATAGGATAAAGAAAAATAGTCATAATTAATGATCTTGTACGATTGACGAGTAATCTATTCTAAACCATGATCTCGCATCCTGATTCTCTGCCAGACGATTCTCCTCAAACCACGCCGATTCCCGAAGAAAGCATGGGCTTGCTCTTGCAACGGGGCGGTGAAGAACTGGGATTACTCAAGGTGCGCGATCGCTTCACCCTTTGCTCCCCGGAAATCCCCGTCGAGCAGCTCGAACAAGCCCTGAGTATCCACCACCCGCGCCAAATTCCCCGCACTCAGCTTGTGGAATTTACGGTTGACGCTGAACACCGGGATGAGACAATGCAAGTGGCACGCGATCGCGAAGATGTTGCCTTTGCTAGTCATGTATACCAGCTTAAGGACAATCCGGCGACCTTCATTTACCTGGGCGATCAACTAACGATTCAATTTCACCCAGACACCGATGAAGCCAAAATCTCCGCCATTGAGACAGAATTTGGCTTAAAATCAGTGCGATCGCTGATTGGTATTCCCAACACCTTTATCTTTCAACTCACCCCGAATTCCCCAGAGAATCCGCTAAAAATAGCCAATCGACTGATCACACGCCCCGAAGTCTTAACCGCAGAACCCCAGATCATTGTTCCCAAACAGCCGAGCTACCATCCCCAAGACCCCTTATACCCTCAACAGTGGTATCTAAATCACAGTGGTGGTTCAAATTTAGCCCCAAGTTCTCATATTGACGTAGAAAAAGCCTGGGATATTACCCGGGGAAATCGCTCCATTGTCGTGGCAGTAGCCGATGATGCCATTGATGTCAACCACCCCGATTTTCAAGGCACCGGAAAAATTGTCGCGCCCAAAGACTTTAAAGACAAAGACTTTATTCCTCTACCCAGTGGTTCTGGTGAAAGTCATGGCACCGCTTGTGCGGGGATTGCGGTGGCTGAAGAAAATGGTCAGGGTATTGTCGGTGTCGCACCCGGATGTGCGCTGATGCCCATTCGCACCAGTGGGTATCTGGATGACACGAGTATTGAAGAATTATTTGACTGGGCAATTGAAAATGACGCCAGCGTCGTTTCTTGTAGCTGGGGTGCGGCAACAGTTTACTTCCCCCTCTCCCTACGGCAACGGGCTGCCCTAACCCGTGCGGCGACTGAGGGACGCGGCGGGAAAGGCTGTGTGATCGTCTTTGCCGCCGGAAATGCCAATCGCCCCATCCATGGCACGATCTTTGAGCGCGGTTGGACAAATGAGTTACTGCGTGGACCAACCAACTGGCTCAGTGGTTTCGCCGTACATCCAGATGTGATTGCGGTTTCGGCTTGCACCAGCCTGAGCAAAAAAGCGGCATACAGTAACTGGGGGACAAATGTCGCCGTTTGCGCCCCTAGCAACAATGCGCCGCCAGGAATGTGGTTTGAAAAAACAGGTTTTATTAGCACGGCGCCCCAAGTGAATGCCCCCACGCCGGGGAATGGTGTTTTTACCACCGACTTACTCGGCGTGGCTGGGTATGAAGTTGGGGACTTTGTGGGGAGTTTTGGTGGCACATCGAGCGCCTGTCCCGTTGTCGCGGGTGTTGCGGCGCTGGTTCTCTCAGCGAATCCTGATCTCACCGCGGCACAAGTCAAACGCATCCTGCAAGATACAGCCGACAAAATTGTAGACCGTGATCCGGATTCCCAGCTCGGTATGCGATTGGGAACTTATGATACGAATGGGTATTCCCAATGGTTTGGTTATGGTAAGATTAATGCTTTTAAAGCGGTACAAGCTGCCCAAAAGCAACGAGTTCAAACGGCTAAAGTTGCCCAAGTCTTAAAACGACGCAATGATCACAACCTAGCTATTCCTGATCATAATTCCCGTGGTGTGACTAGCACGCTTCAAATTACTGAATCTGCCTTAGTGCAAGATATTCAGGTGACGGTGGACATTGAACATGACTTTTTGGGAGATTTAGAAGTGGAGTTGACATCACCCAAGGATCAGACTGTACTGTTACAAAGTCGTACATTGGGTGTCAATACTCAACTCCAATATACCTATTCAGTAGACAATACCCCTGCGCTCAAGTCGTTGCTGAATCAGGATAGTTTTGGTCATTGGCAGTTGAGGGTCATCGATTCTGTGCCGACGGATACAGGGAGACTTAAAAGCTGGGAATTAGTTATTGGAATTTGAATTTGTCATTTGTCATTCGTCATTTGTCATTCGTCCTTTGTCATTTATTAATCAGTAATCAGTTATCCAAGGAAAGATGATGTAGCTTGCACTACCGCATTTCCAGCAGTTTATGACATAAGATGCAATAACTGAATCGATATATTGAGCTTCAGGGAATAGTAGGCATCTACGTGAATGGGGTTATTTTTGCTACGGTAATGTGGCTACTCAGCCGAATGGTTATCGCGATCGCTATGTTGGTGATTGCGCCCTTATTGCCTGCGCCACCTGGCGGGATTCAAGCTACAGTCAGTTGGGATGTCTTTTTGGCGTGGGATAGTCACTTTTATCAGGCGATAACGATCTCAGGGTATGACTATGTTAATGATGGTCAGGGACATAATGTGGCATTCTTTCCCTTGTTTCCCTTATTGGTTCGGGCGTTAATGATTGGGGGATTGCCCTTTAACGTAGCGGGGACTGTTGTCAATAATCTGGCATTTTGGGGGGCGCTCATTGTTCTCTATGCTTGGGTGCAAGAGACTCATGGACAGAAGGTTGCCCGCTGGACAACAGCGGTTTTAGCTTGGTGTCCTTTTTCTCTATTTGGCACGGTAATTTATACGGAGGGGTTATTTTTGTTGTTGAGTACAGCCGCTTTGCGATCCTTTGACCGGAAACACTACGGTTGGTCAGCCTTGTGGGGGGCTTTAGCCAGTGCCACACGATTACCCGGAATTGCCCTATCCCCAGCGTTTTTGCTGGTGGCTTGGCGAGAGAAACGACCTGCGATCGCGTATTTTCCTAGTTTAGCCACCGCCGGGGGAGTGGGACTCTATAGCCTCTACTGCGGGATTCGTTTTGGGGACATGCTAGCCTTTTTAAGAGTGCAACAGGCATGGCAACCTGAACAAGCGTTTTACGGACAGGGCTGGTTGAAGATGTTGGTGCAAATTTCAGCCGGGACAGCCAACTGGAATCGGGGTTGGCTTCATGATCCGTGGCATCCCTTGATTTTTGTTACGATTTGTGGATTAGGTTATTTATTATGGCGATCGCGTAGTCCTGGGGAGAAATCGCCCAGTAGCGCCGTTACAGATTGGTGCGCTCTACAACCCCCTTTCGGAGTTCGTCGGAAACGACTGTGTGTGGATAAAGGGTATGGCTTTTACCTTCTGGGAATTCTCCTGTGGCTTTTAGCCGGAGATCCGCTAATTAATATGATTATGGTTTGGGGGGGTGGCTATTTGCTAGTGCAACAGCGAACAAAGCTCAGACCTGTTGCCGTCACCTATGGCTTGTGCAGCTTAGCCGTGATTTTAAGCCCAGGTCGCACCATTTCGGCTGAACGCCATGCTTATGGTATTGTATCCATTGCGATCGCCTTAGGTCTGCTGCTGGCTTGTTATCCCCGATGGGGATGGGCTACAGTCCTATTTTTCACTCTAGTATTGCTCAGCTTCGCCGTTCGATTTTCCCAGCACCTTTGGGTGGCTTAGGTTTTAGATGAGAAGAATGTCAGCCGAGTCCTGTATAAATGATGTTATTATAATCAGCGAGGTTTATATTCGGCTGTATCGTTTGTTTTGATTTACGGACAGGCATGTCTCCGAATCATAAGTCTCTACATTCATTGGTTTTGGAGATACTCTATGTCAATTTACATTGGTAACCTGTCCTATGATGCTACGGAAGAAGACATCACCAGTATTTTTGCTGAATACGGGACAGTAAAGCGGGTTCAGTTACCAACAGATCGGGAAACAGGTCGGATGCGCGGCTTCGGTTTTGTGGAAATGGAATCAGAAGCTGAAGAATCTGCCGCTATTGATGCTCTAGACGGCGCTGAATGGATGGGTCGGGATTTGAAAGTGAATAAAGCTAAACCTCGTGAACCTCGGGGTCAAGGAGGCGGTGGTCGTCGCGGCGGCGGCAACCGGGATGGATTCTCTCGACGTTACTAAACCAGAATAATGCGGGTGCAATCAGCTAATTCATGGTGGTGTTTCTCAATGTCTCCTAGACGCTGGACTATCGAGTCAACAACCCGTCGCTAAGTCTAAGGGTTGTAGCGAGGGCTTAGAAAAGTCTGTGTTGACCGGGCGAGGTTTTGCTAGCAGCCTTGATCGAGAAGTAGAGACTCGCCACGGCGCGTCTGTACATACCTGGGAATGTGTTGGAATTGACCAGTTGAGAGGTAGTTCCAATCGGCGGAAAGTCACGAACCCAACGCTGACCGATACCAGCGGTACAACCTGGGCTTGAGAGAAATCTAAGTCCTTCGTGATTAGCCTCAGTGTTCCGACAAAAGCAAGGAATACTACGTTGATCGGAAATATATAGGCACCGTGAAGTACAGGGTTGGCAACCCGGTAGAGACGTAGCATGCTACGTCTCTACGCCCTGCGGTTTTGATTAAACATTCCTGTTGGGTAGGGAATCTGTGAGCAACAAGCATAACTTGGAGAATTCGGGGGCAAATGCCCCACAAATTCTCCCGCCATTCCTCTCGACGCCGAGATGGTAGTACGGCGCGAGGCTCCTGGCGGTTTAGCTGAACAGTTAAACTAAACAGGTAAAGAGCGGGTTAAGAAGCATGATATTGGGAAAGTAGCGCTCGATAAGCTGTAATGCATTTAAATTGGGTATTAGTAGCGAGCAAGATGCTCGATGTAGCGAGCAAGATGCAAAGCCTGCGGCATGGCTTCGCTAAACGCACTACGGCAAGGATTGTGCCATTATTGATATTAAGGTTTAAATGCCAAACAGCTTAACAACTTCAAGGCTAACTTTCACCGGAATAATTCGAGTTTAAGTTTAGGCGCAAGCCAACCCATAAGCGTACAAGCTAAAAGCACAAGGAAAGCAACTGCACCGATGAAAGGCGAATACAATATATCTTCCCGTCGTTAACCAGTCTAAGGCAGTAGGGATCTTCCAATTTTCTTTGGCTCAATAGCAGCAATCGGTTTTGTCTTGCGTTCCTCTTCTACGTTCACATTGAATTCTACGTTCATATTGAAGATTGGAGTAGGAGTTTAGTTGATTAGACATTTCTGCTAGATATTTTGAGCAGTTCACTCAAGCTAAGGAGGAAATAAAATGGCACAGGTGACTGTCGGTGAACATGAAGGGATCGAGTCAGCCCTCCGCCGATTTAAACAAGCTGTCTCCAAGGCGGGAATTTTTCCCGATATGAAGAAACATCGCCACTTTGAAACGCCGATTCAAAAACGTAAACGTAAAGCCATTGCTCGGCATAAACAACTGCGGCGGCTTTCTCGCTATCGCAAAAAACGGTTTTAATTGTTCACTCTTATGCAGTAATCATGACTCCAGAAGCGATACGCACGGTTTCTCAGCTAAGGCAAGAGTTCTACGATCGATTTGCCGCAAAGATGAACGTGCCAGTGAAGATTACAACCCGCAATTCATCAACGGGGAATCTGCCAATGGCATCTTGGATCGATGATCGGCAACGCATGAATTATTTGTGTATTTATGTTCACACAGCCCCTGATGAATTACTCCCGGAACGACCCTTTATTTTGCGTGTGTCTATTAATAAAGGAGCAGGTATTATTCAATCGAGGCTGTGGGGACGAGATTGTCGGGGAATTAATCAAAGCTGGCACTTTGACCTAACCCTATTACCTGAGGAAATTTTAGACTTTTGTAGTTGGATCGTTAGGTTAATTAAATTTCATCGTCAAGGTGGTGTTCTGGATGTCCCTGAACCTCCTCATCCATTTGATTTTAAAATGTCTACTAGCAATTTGCTAGTTAATGAGGCTTGGACTCAGAAAGCTCGGCAGGAAATTAGAGTAGATCATTAAAGGGAACGGAAAACGGGCAAAAGGGAACAGTTCAAGTAGGGATTTGGGTTTTAATTCGTGGATAAAAATAAGCTAAAAATAAAGTGATGCAGGAGAGGATAAGTTGGACAAGGAGCATCTATCCGCTGAAGCAAGGGCAATACGCGATCGCTTGTTTGGATGGGATAGTCCCACTCAAGCGCAACTCGAAGAAATTGGCACCGTTGAATATCTATGGGGACGGACGGTATTGTTTCCGATTCATGGATGAAGCAACGCTGATAGGATAAAAAAGTTACCTGCAACAATGTAGACATTGGCGTTTATCACACGTTATCTTTTATGCCAACAACGACTGACTTTCTCACCTATACCCAATGGATAGGGATTCTTACCCTAGTTTGCGGAGTTCTTAGCCTCTTAGGTTTTATCTTTAAATGGGGCATCCGATTTCGGCTGGTGGGAATTACGGGCTTTATGGGGGTGCTGACGGGGGGCTTATTTGCGCTGAGTATCGTTCCGTTTAGCCGTACAGTGGTTCCTGGTGCAGTCCCTTTTACCTTAGTCTACGACAACGGAGGCAACCAAGCCGTCATCGCTTTACCCACAACAATCAACGAATCTCAACTAGAAGCTAGTCTGCGCCAAGCCGCCAGCGACTTGTTTTCTTATGGGCGTTTGGGTGGAGCAAATAATCAACTGACGATTCGCGCCCGTACAGTGATCCACCCAGAACCCGGTGTATCTAAACCCCTAGTTTTAGGCAAAATCCAGCGATCGCTGGCTGAACGTGATGATGAACAGATGACTATCGATATCTATACCGAACGCTTGGCTCAATTACCTGATACCTCCACCTGACTTTTCACGGGAAGTCTTGAAACTGAGTGGGTAGGGGAGATAGGAGAGATGAGGTAAGATAAAAATTCAATTAGCTGAATCCTCTGCTAAACTATGACTAACCCTGCTCCTCCCTCATTGCTGTCGCTCACAGTTGCCCCAGCGCAGGTGTTGCGCGGTGTCCAAGCATTAGCGCAATCTGGAGAGGCGATCGCGTCTTTGGGTCATCGTCCGCTGATTGTTGGCGGTAATCATACCTTGGCGACGTTATCACCCCAGCTACAGCCGATCTTGAAACAGCCGGTGTTAAACTGTGCTACGGCATCTTATCGTCCGGATTGCAGTGAAGTCTCCCTCGCATCCCTCAAAGAAGCAGCAACCTGCCATCAATCTGACTTAATTATTGGTGTAGGAGGTGGCAAAGCCTTAGACACCGCTAAACTCTTAGCCCATCACTGTCACCTTCGAGTTGTGACAATTCCCACCTCTGCTGCTACCTGTGCCGCTTGGACAGCACTTTCTAATATTTACTCAAATGAAGGGGCTTTCCTGTACGATGTAAGTCTGAATCGTTGTCCAGATTTGCTGATCCTGGATTATAGTTTGATTGAAACTGCCCCCCAACGTGCCTTAGTCGCCGGAATTGGAGACGCCTTAGCGAAATGGTATGAGGCATCTGTCAGTAGTGGGGATTCTGCTCAAACCTTAATTATTGCGGCGGTGCAACAGGCGAGGGTGTTACGGGATATCCTGTTTCAAAAGTCAGCAGATGCCCTAAAAATGCCAGGGAGCGAGGTTTGGCGAGAGGTAGTTGATGCTTCAGTCTTGTTAGCGGGTGTGATTGGTGGTTTAGGTGGGGCGCAGTGTCGTACTGTGGCGGCTCATGCGGTGCATAATGGTTTAACCCATCTTCCTGGTTCTCACAGCGCCTTACATGGGGAAAAAGTCGCTTATGGGATTCTGGTGCAATTGCGCTTAGAAGAAATGGTGCAAGGGAATCAACTTGCCGCATCTGCACGACAACAGTTATTGAAGTTTTATCGCGAAATTGGTTTACCCCAAACCCTTGATGAGTTGGGGTTAGGTAATATCACGTTGTCACAGTTGCGCCAGGGGGCAGATATTGCCTGTCAGCCGCAGTCGGATATCCACAGATTACCGTTTGATGTGACACCTGAACAGCTCATGGCGGCGATGGTTTCTACAACAACATTGGTGGAAAAAAATTGCAGTCCAGTTTTATCCACAGCGATAAAAAATACACAAGATTAAAAATATATTAAGTTTTTCCAGAAGTGATCAGTTCAGGGTGGCACAACGTACATTGTGAAACAGTATAGGGCTAGGTCTGTCGATGCTCTGACAGCTATAAAGCCAAGACGTATTGTATGAGAAACATGGCTGACTATTGGATCATTGCTGCAATTGTTCTGCTTATTTTAGTGGGTGGGAATTATGCGATCGCGTGCCAGAGACTTGCTCAGGATGTGCGATTGCCAAAATTGCGCCCGATCATTCCCTTCTTTTTGATTGGCGTGGTAATCCCTGGGGCAAGTTCTTCTCTGATTCCTTTTTCAAGAACGTCCTATACTCTTTTAAGCCTCAGTATTCTCTTTGCTGTCTTTATTGCTATCTATCTACTAAGTTGGCGCTGGCGGAAAAAAAAGGCAGGTTGTCTGGTATTAGATTTAGGACAAACCTTAAGCAATAAGTTGTCCTTCGGTTTAGGTTTACTTGAAGTCCTGGGTGCTAGTTATTTTACATTCTCCTTGATTCGGCAAGTTTCACAAGAAAATTACCACTTAAATACCGATGAAGTTTACGGATTAAGCGTCGCCATCTTTTTGTGGACGTTGGCAATTTTGTTAATCTCCTGGGGAGTGAGCCGACTACAACTTCGGGAAAATGCTTTTTGCTATCAATATCAGCTCCTGAATTGGCATAAAATTATTTCCTATGCTTGGCAAAAATCAAAACCCAATACGTTAACGATGCGATTGAAATCAAAGGTTTCATTCTTGCCCAAATTTATCAGCTTTCCTATTCCTCCAGATAAACGGAATCAGGTTGAATACATCTTGGCTAACTATGTACCGGGGAAGACACCAGCCAGAATGAGTGTTGATAATTTGGACGTAAAAAGCATACCCTTGAGGGACGGGAAGGGTCAATTGTAGGGGCGGGTTTAGCCGTTTAATTTGGATACTTAGGGCTAATCTATCAACAAAACCCGCCCTGAGCCAAGGCGAGAATTTTTGGACAAATGACGTAGCTTGCTTCTTTTCCGAAAGCGAGTATGACAAATAACAAATGATGCTCCCCAGGGGTCCACTTTAATTTTTCCCACCGACTTCAGCGATTTTTCTGGAATACCGATATAATTTTTTAGTTTAGGAACGCTGCATTTTTGAATGAACTTAGATTGGATTACCCCAGCAAAGCGCCTGAGTGCCTTACCCCCTTATGTGTTTGCTCGTTTGGATGAACTCAAAGCCCGTGCTCGTGAGCAAGGGTTGGATTTAATTGATTTAGGCATGGGGAATCCTGACGGTTCAGCACCTGCACCCGTGATTGAAGCCGCTATCACCGCCCTGAATAATCCGATTAACCACGGCTATCCTCCCTTTGAAGGCACAGCGAATTTTCGCCGAGCGATTACCAGTTGGTATCACCGCCGTTATCAAGTTACTCTCGATCCCGATAGTGAAGCCCTACCCCTGTTGGGTTCTAAGGAAGGATTGACGCACCTTGCTCTAGCTTATGTCAATCCAGGAGATTTGGTCTTAGTGCCGAGTCCAGCATATCCGGCTCATTTCCGAGGTCCCCTGATTGCTGGGGCAGAAATTCACAGTATGATCCTCAAGCCGGAAAAGGATTGGTTAATTGATTTAGCCGCTATTCCTGACGAGATTGCCGAACGAGCAAAGATTCTCTATTTTAACTATCCGAGTAATCCAACAACGGCGACGGCACCCCGTGAGTTTTTTGAGGAAATTGTGGCTTTTGCCCGTCGTTACTCAATTCTGTTGGTGCATGATTTATGTTACGCCGAACTAGCATTTGATGGCTATAAACCCACGAGTTTATTAGAAATTCCGGGCGCGAATGAGATTGGCGTGGAATTTCATACTTTATCAAAAACTTATAATATGGCAGGTTGGCGGGTTGGATTTGTGGTCGGAAATCGCCATATTATTCAAGGATTGCGGACGTTAAAAACAAATTTAGATTATGGGATTTTTGCCGTATTACAAACCGCCGCAGAAACAGCATTGGATTTACCGGATAGTTATGTGCATCAGGTGCAAGAACGGTACTGTCGCCGCCGAGATTTTTTGATTCAAGGGTTAGGGGAATTGGGGTGGCAGATTCCTAAGTCCAAGGCGACGATGTATTTGTGGGTTCCTTGTCCACCGGGTCAAAATTCAACGGATTTCGCCTTGGATATTCTACAGCAAACGGGTGTGGTGGTGACGCCAGGAAATGCCTTTGGTGTCGGCGGTGAAGGGTACGTGCGGGTGAGTTTGATTGCTGAGTGCGATCGCTTGGCTGAGGTGTTACGGCGTCTGACACAAGCTGGGATTCGCTATCAACCCGAACCTGTAGCACAGAAGCCCGTCGGGACTCGTTTAAGCAACTGATGCCGCCTTTTGACTTTCAGGGGACGATGGTACCGGCAAACCCTTATGATGCCCGCCAGATGGTGGACTACTTGGGGAATAATATGTCGGAAGCGCGATCGCTGATTTGGACGCTCAATATTGAACTGACTCCAGTTTATGCGATCGCGCCCACGGGTCTCTTTGCGGTTGATGCCTACCGCGCCCTCCAGGAACTCTGCGCCAGAAGCCCCTCCAGCCAACGAGACGCCTACGCCTGAACCCCAAAAGTCTTACGTGCCGACGTCGATGACTGGGCTACAAGACTACTCCTATTGGTGGGGCTACGCTAGGGAGGAGGCAAAAAAAAATCTGGGAGCAAATCCAAGTCCTTCCGTCGGGGGCGTATCTGGGCTTAACCGAATGGCACGCTCAGATGAGGCTGGTGGGCAATGCCCACCCTACGGGATATCTTCCGGAAAAACGGTAACATTTACGATACCAAATATCCCCTCTTTTGACAAAGGGCGGGTTTTGTTGAGAGCTTATCGGTCAATACCAAAATTAAACGGCTAAACCCGCCCCTACAATTGACCTTTCCTTCTACTCTCTTGACCAAATCAAGCGAGTAAGGTTGGTTAGACGTGCCGATGGCTATTATGCACTTAAACCCTGACAAAGGACAAATTACCAATGACCAATGACATCCTCACCGTTCACTTTAATTGTCCCCACCTACTTAAGTCATGTAATGATGATTTGCCGCTTTGGTTCCCCTACTCCTCTTCCCTGGATTGCTGCTGCGTTGAAAACCGTTGAATTCGTCTTTGAATATCGTCTAAAATACTTTCTACCTCGTTTAAATCACTTGACAACAAATAGTCTGATAAAATATAAAAAACCCTATCTAAATCAACCGAATAGTTTAACAACAATAAAAGGATGTCATTTTCGTAAATACTGGCGCGGCTAAATTGTCCTTGACGATAGAGAGAAGGTAATGCATAACACTTTAAAATTAGGAGTCCAACCACGGTTACACAGCGAACTGTTCGATTTCCAAAACTCTGTTCTGTTACAAACTCTTGCGATAGTTTTCGGAATAGTTTGTTTTGGGTTAACAACAGGTCAACTTGTAATCCCTCAAATGTCCCACGAATGAAATCTTTGTTTTCATTCTGGATAACTATCTCAGGGAAAGCATCAAGGTCAGCACGAGCCAAGATTAGGTCAATATCTTGAGTATTGCGACCCTCTACATAACTTAGTAGAGCTACTCCGCCAACCAATACATAAGGAATCTCTCGTTCAGTCAACCTGTCAAACAGGACTTCAATAGCCTGAAAAAAATCATAACCGTCTGACATTAAACTCCTCCAATTCTTAACATCAAATAAAATTCCATTTCTGATAATTTCCCCGATCGCGGCTGCCATAATATTTCTCCTTTAAGTTATAAAATATATGTCAGGACAATACTATAGCAATCCTAAATAGGATGCAACAAGCGAAATGATCGAAACCCAGGTATAGCAATGGTTTCATTTTTGAAAATTGCCACAACCTAAATAGGATTGCTATACTCGGTTTAAAAACGTTTTTTGGCGCGATAAAAGGGTTTTTTCACAACAACAGCCGGATAAGTCTTACCGCGAATTTCTACCTCTAAGGGTTGACCTATCTTAGCTAGGGATGTGGGACAATAAGCCAGTGCGATCGCTTTCCCTAGGGTTGGTGAATAAGTCCCACTCGTCACCTCTCCCACAACCTCACCATCGGATAGCACCGAATATCCGTGACGGGCGATATGTCGCCCCTGCATTTCAATCCCCACTAACCGACGTTCTACACCCTTGGCTTTTTGGACTTCTAATACAGAACGTCCGATAAAATCCCCTAACTCATCCAAATGCACCAGCCAACTTAAACCTGCTTCTAAAGGAGTCGTCGTATCATCAATATCTTGCCCATAAAGTGCCAACCCTGCTTCCAATCGCAACGTATCTCTCGCCCCCAAGCCACAGGGAGTCACTCCCGCCTGAAACAGACGCCGCCACAGTTCTACCCCAACCTCCGGTTTAACCATCACCTCAAACCCGTCTTCGCCGGTGTACCCTGTCCTGGCGATAAATCCGGGTTGATCTAGAATTGTTGCATTGAGATGTCCGAAGGATTTCAGCGCGGTTAAGTCTTCCTGGACAAAGGGTTGTAGATAAGTCTCAGCTTGGGGTCCTTGTAAAGCAATTAAAACGTTTTCCCCAGAAAGGTCTAGTAATTTTACCCCGGTGTTTTCCAGTTGCGCTAACAACCACTCTTTATCTTTCTGACATGTTGCCGCATTAACAATCATCATCGCCTGCGGTTCGCCTGTTTCATCCTCCCCTTGGTGGTAAACAATCACATCATCAATGATCCCCCCTTGAGGATTTAACAATACCGTGTATTGAGCTTGACCCGGTTGTAATCGACTCAAATCTGATGGGAATAATCGCTGTAACGCTTGCCATAGCTGCTTCCCGGTCAAGGCAAATTTTCCCATGTGGGAGATATCGAACATTCCCGCATCGGTGCGTACTGCTTCGTGTTCTTGTCCAATACTGCTGTATTGGACTGGCATTTCCCAACCCGAAAAGCCAGTGAAGCGGGCATTTTGTTCAACGGCGAGGTCAAACAGAGGAGTTCTTGCAAGAGAAGGTTTTGGCTTAGCCACAGATAGTCTTGAGTCACAATGTCTTTCATATTCTACCGACTTGTCTGACATTAACCCCTGATCTGGTAAATTGCGATCGCGCCAAGGCATCGATAAGTAGTCGGACTTTGATTAAAGTTTACGGTTAAGATTGGCGAACAGTAAGAATTTGATACCCGTACCCAAATTGGCAAGCCTGTGCTAGCTTAATCATTGAGAATGTGTTCGGTTTCAGTGTTTGTGTTTAGTACAGATTGGCTTTTTTCCTTTCGACTTGACAGACTTGTCTCCGATACCCTCATCTTTATACAACTTTGAGTTTGGAGACAATCATGTCAATTTACGTAGGCAACCTATCCTACGACGTTACTGCAGAAGACCTGAGTGCTGTCTTTGCAGATTATGGCGCTGTCAAGCGGGTGCAGTTACCCACTGATCGTGAAACCGGACGTCCTCGGGGTTTTGGTTTTGTAGAGATGGAAACAGACGATGAAGAAACAGCCGCTATTGAGGCACTCGATGGGGCTGAATGGATGGGGCGCAATCTGAAGGTGAATAAAGCCAGACCTCGTGAAAACAGAGGCGGTAACCGCAAAAACGGTAACTTTTCGCGTCGTTAATAATTCTAATTCACTCAATTAGAATTAGAAAAGAGCCGGGAAATAAATTTCCGGCTCAAAGCTTAAGTAAGAATCGAGCTTACTAAATTTATTCATATCAGCATTGTAGGATCGCCGAAACTTGATAGACCGTAGGGTGGGCATTGCCCACCGGGAGTATGTCAGTGAATCGCTGCGGCTGGTGGCAGGACGAGTTTGGGGGCTCTCTTAACGCTAGAACCATTAGAAGGCTTTTCCCCTTGACCTTGAGTCTCCTGAAGTAAAACTTCCCGAATTAATCGTGCCATCACCCGTTGGGCTAAACCGCCAGCAATTTTTTGTCCCATTTGCTGAGTTTCTGGCTTCATCAAAAATTGAGGAACCAGGGGGGCAAGTTGGAAGGGATCGAAACCGGGCGTATCTTGCAGAATTTGCCAAATTCGTTTGATATGCTCTGCACTTTGCGGTAGTTCTATGACTTTGCTAGTGGATTCTGTTTTTTGCTGTAATCCCACTCGTTGGCGCAGAGACTCAGTCACATTATCAAGGGTTCGACGTCCAAACATATCTACAGCTTTGACAATTTCCTCGATCAATTGTTCCCGAATCAAATCACCGCGTTCTGAGAATAAAAATTCTAATGTTTGATTTAAAACCTTATTCAAATCGTAATCTTGAGAATTGGCGGCATTCCGCAATAAATTTTCCAGGCGATTCCAGCGGAAATTACCGTCTTTGACGAGTAAGTCTTTTAGAGAAGCGCGTAATTGTGGGGAAGAATCTGTTAACAAACGCTTCGCTACATAAGGATAAGCTTTACTGAGAACCTTGAAGTTCGGATCAACATTAATCGCAATCCCTTCCAATGTGACCAAGGAACGAATAATTAGGGCATAGTAGGCGGGAACTCGAAATGGATATTCATACATCACTTCCGAGAGTTGGTCAGTGATGCTCTTGAAATTGAGTTCGGCAACACTAGCGCCTAAGGCATTGCTAAACACATTAGCCAGCGCTGGAATAATTGGGGTTAAATCCGTATCTTCCGACAGAAACTCTAAGTTCACATAGTCATGAGCTAAACCCGCGAAGTCCCGGTTGACTAAATGAACAACCGCCTCAATCAACCCATAACGCTGATAGGGTTTGACTTCGCTCATCATCCCAAAATCCAGATAAGCCAGCTTGCCTTCCGGCGTGGCTAATAAATTTCCGGGATGGGGATCAGCATGGAAAAATCCATGTTCCAACAATTGGCGTAGTGAACATTGCACACCAACTTCAATCAAATACTTGGCGTCAATGTCTTGAGCCTTAATTGCTTCTAGATTAGTCAGTTTAGTTCCATTGACCCATTCCATTGTCAGGACACGCCGTCCTGTATATTGCCAGTAAATTTTGGGTACATAAATATCCTTAAGGTGACCGTAAAGGTTGGCAAAGCGCTCAGCATTACACCCTTCTTGGGTATAATCCATCTCTTCAAAGATGCGGGTGCCAAACTCATCCATAATGGCAACCAAGTCACTCCGCACCTGCTTAATATTGTTTTGTATCCACTTAGCGAGGCGGCGTAATATATAAACGTCCAAGGCAATGCGGCGGGCTAAGCCAGGTCGCTGCACTTTTACGGCGACGGTTTCCCCTGTTTTAAGTTTCCCTTTGTACACTTGTCCTAGGGAGGCGGCGGCTACAGGCGATGAGGTCAGTTCGGCATAAATTTCTTCGGGACGATCGCCTAGTTCTTCTTCGATAAATCGAAAAGCGACTTCATTGGGGAAGGGAGGGAGTTGATCTTGTAGCAACGCCAACTCTTCTAAGTACAGGGGTGGCACTAAGTCAGGTCGCGTCGAAAGTGCTTGCCCGACTTTAATGTACGCAGGTCCAAGTTGGGTTAGGAGTTCCCGCAACTGAATCGCTCGCCGCCGTTCTTTGATCTGTCGGCGACCCCGTATCCGATCCCACCATAGTCCTAAGGCAAAGGCAGCAGTGGGTAATGTAATCCTGAGTAGCCGTCCTAAGACTTGTAGCGGTGCCCGCCCATATTGAGCTTCAATCGCTACTGGATCATAGCGTAGCGTTTCGGTTCGGTTTTCGGTACACTCCTGTGGTAGCGCTGATGCGGGGGACGGCGTCTGTTCATACTCAACCACAATTGGCTCAGGGGGTAAGGGTTCCACTGAGGTATTTAGTTCGGCTATTGAATCTCGCTGGGGAGAGGCAGGGGAAATTTTTTTAAGATTCATATTTATTTATTCAGGATTCACCAACAGGAGCAGCTCTGTAAAGAATTGTAACAAAAAAATGATTGAGATACCACGCCATTCAGTTTATCCTGATCAGGACTCATGATTAAGCGACAAGGTTGGCTCGATCTGCACGGTAGTATCCACTTATGAATTATTTCGTCTTTTAACCAGTTTCCCTAACTATTGGATGAAAATGTTATGTTGCTATCGTTACGGATTCAAAATTTTGCCTTAATTGACCAACTGGAATTGGAATTTGCGGCGGGTCTGAATGTTTTGACGGGTGAAACGGGTGCTGGCAAGTCAATTATTCTGGATGCCATTGATGTGGCGTTGGGAGGAAAAGTCACCCATCGCTTGATTCGCACCGGGGAAAAACGGGCGCTGGTTGAGGCGACGTTTCGCATCGATGGGACGTTGATGGCTTGGTTGAGTGAACAGGAAATTGATTTACTTGATGAAGCGGATTTGGTCTGTAGTCGAGAGATTACGGCTAAACAGAACTCCCTGCGATCGCGATCGCGAATTAATGGGATTTTGGTGAATCGTCGCTTGATGGAACAATTACGCGATCGCTTGGTGGAAATTACCGCCCAAGGTCAAACAGTACAGCTTTTTGCCTCAACTCGCCAGCGGCGACTCCTTGACTTTTACGGCGGTTTCCCAATCAAACAACACCTTGATCAAGTGACTACGGCTTATCTGGCATCTCAGGACGCTTGGCAAGCCCTGCAAAAACGGCGTCAGTCGGAACAGCAGCGCCTACAACGTCTCGATTGGCTAGAGTATCAAACTCAGGAACTGAGCGCCGCTGATCTTGCTGATCCTGATGAACTCACCGAACTCGAACAAGAGAGTCAACGGTTAACTCATGTCGTAGAACTTCAACAGCACAGTTATCAGGTCTATCAGTCACTTT
Organism: Coleofasciculus sp.; assembly: GCF_046539235.1. Classification (GTDB taxonomy): domain Bacteria; phylum Cyanobacteriota; class Cyanobacteriia; order Cyanobacteriales; family Coleofasciculaceae; genus Coleofasciculus. Next base: position 14,219 of record NZ_JBKHHI010000013.1, on the reverse strand, counting down.
ACCAAAATGATAGTGGGGCATTTGCCTGCGCCGATTTATTAGGGGAAGCCGAAACTACCTTGAGTGATATGGCGCAATACGACAGCCAGTTACAACCCATCCTAGAACTGGTCAGTGGTGCTTTAGCCCAGGTGGTGGAAGCTTCTCACCAAATTAATGCCTATGGGGATGGACTGGAAACTGATCCCGAACGCCTGCAAGAGGTGGAAGAACGCATCCAAGCGCTTAAACAAATTTGCCGGAAATATGGACCCACTTTAGCTGATGCGATCGCTCATTACGAAAAACTGACCTCAGAATTGGCTGAACTCCGAGGTAATGGTCAATCCTTGGATGAGTTGGAAAAAAGTTATCGTCAATGTCAGGAAAGCTTAACAGAATGGTGTAATCAGCTCACCCAGTTGCGTCGAGTCGCAGCCGAGGAACTAGAACAGCGTCTGGTGGAGCAACTGAAGCCTCTAGCCATGTCCAAGGTAAAATTTCAGGTGGTGATCACGCCCATCGCGCCGACAGTGGCGGGTGCGGATCAAGTCACGTTTTATTTATCTCCCAACCCAGGGGAACCTCTACAACCGTTAGCAGCAACGGCATCGGGGGGAGAAATGAGCCGTTTTTTATTAGCATTGAAAGCCTGTTTGTCCAATAGTGGCGACCAAGGCGTGACCTTAATTTTTGATGAAATTGACGCGGGGGTATCGGGGCGGGTAGCCAGTGCGATCGCGGAACGACTTCATCACCTGAGCCAGCAAAATCAAGTGTTGTGTGTGACTCACCAACCCATCATCGCCGCCATGGCAGATCGGCATTTCCGCGTCGATAAACAGGTGATCGATCAAACCCTCTTACCTGAAACTAACCAGACAAACACACTCGTTGATGAGGGAATTACTGAGATTGACCTGCGTACCGTCATTCGCGTCAGTCGCCTCGATCATCATTCTCACCGCCAGGAAGAAATTGCCCAGCTAGCTGGTGGACAATCGGGTCAAGAAGCCATGACGTTTGCCGATTCGCTGTTGACCCAAGCCCGTCATTGGCGTCAGAATTAATGGAGATGGTCATTTGTCATTTGTCATTTGTCCTTTGTAAATTCTCTCCCTCATCTCCCAACTCCCAGACGCGCCATGGCACGTCTCTACATTGCTCCCCCATCTCCAAGAGCTCCCCCAACTTTGCCAGCTCCCTGATCTTGCCAATAAAATAAACCTGAGTGGTAAAACTTTAACTGATAGAGTAATCTTATTCGTATGCCAGGAATGTTCTCTGACCCTAACGAGAAATATGACAGCTGCATTTTCCCCCAGGTCTGCGGATCACAATGGAGATACCGTTGATATAACGCCAATCTATACCGACGACCAAAGAGCCCATGAACATCAACCCGCGTCTGCTGATAGTGCCCTAGCGACAACTAATGGAACATTTACGGCGTTTCTTGCTCCCCTGACTCAAGACAGCTTCAAAGAAGTTGTTACGGGGGTGGAAAAGAAGCTCGAAGTTGTTCATCAAACCCTGTCCATGCTCCTCGACAGCCAAGGGTTTGAGACAATTCTTCAGGAGATGCTCAATGCCATCACCTTGAAGACAGCAGAGCTTTTGGGTGCAGACCGGACAACAATATTTTTACTGGATGAAAATAAAAATGAATTATTTTCGATCGTCGCCGAGGGTGAGAATGGAAAAACCATAGAACTGCGGATTCCGGCTGATCAGGGAATTGCTGGGGAAGTGGCAACGTTTAAAAAAGTTGTCAATAATCCCTACGATTTCTTCGATGATCCGCGATCGGAAGGGTCTAAAAAGCTCTATAAGACAACCGGATACCGGACGTATACGATGTTGACGCTGCCCTTACTCAATGAGAAGGGAGACTTGGTGGCGGTGGTTCAACTACTGAATAAGTTGAAGCCGGATCATGAGCCTGAGGATGATTTACCCTTAGAAGAAAAAATAGATAAACAGGGTTTTAGCGAAAGCGACCAGAAACTTTTTGAAGAATTTGCCCCCTCCATTCGCCTGATTCTGGAGTCGTCCAAGTCATTTTACCTGGCAACTCAGCAACAGCGAGCGGCTAATGCTCTGATGAAGGCGACTGAATCCCTGAGTAAGAGCAGTTTGGACTTGGAAGAAACGCTCAAGCGGGTGATGGAGGAAGCTAAGGAGTTGATGAATGCGGATCGCTCGACTTTGTGGTTGATTGATCACGAACGCAATGATTTGTGGACGAAGATTCCTCAGGCTGGGGACTCGATGAAAGAACTGCGGGTTCCTGTGGGAGCCGGTTTTGCTGGTCGAGTCGGGCTGACGGGTGAAATTCTGAATATCCCATTTGACCTGTACAATCATCCCGATTCCGAGAAAGCTAGGGAAACTGATCGCAATACCGGCTATCGCACCTGTAGCTTGCTGTGTATGCCAGTCTATAACGCCGATGGCGAGTTAATTGGCGTCACTCAGTTAGTGAATAAGAAGAAGAAGGGAGAGTTTCCTCCTTACCAGCCCGATCCCAATAAAGAAGAACAAGACGCCCCCGAATGCTGGAAGGCGAGTTTCGATCAAAGCGATATAGCCTTTATGGAAGCATTTAATATCCAAGCGGGTGTGGCGTTGCAAAATGCGAAACTGTTTGCAACGGTTAAGCAGCAGGAGCAAATGCAGCGGGATATCCTTCGCAGTCTAACCAATGGTGTAATTTCTACAGACAAAGCCGGTAAAGTTATCGCGGCAAATGAAAGTGCCAAGCAACTGTTGGGTTTTAGTAAGGGAGATAGCATCGAAGGGCGATCGGTTTCAGAGTTGATCAAAATTAAAGAGAAAGAGGGTAGCTTGGCCAGCTTTGCCAAATTACTACAGAATGGCTTAGACGCGAAAAGTGACAAAGACCGCAATCAGTACTATCCAGATCAGATATTGCTGACTCCGAGCAATGAAGAGCATAGCGTGCATTTGTCGATTAACTCCATTGCGGATACTAGCGATCTGACCAATGTGTATGGGGCGTTGGTTGTTATGGACGACATCAGTGATGAGAAGCGCCTCAAGAGTACAATGTATCGGTACATGACTCAGGAGTTGGCAGAAGAACTGCTGAAACTGGGTGATGCCAAGATGGGAGGCGATCGCAAAGAAGTTTCGGTGCTGTTTTCTGATATTCGCAGCTACACCTCTTTGACCGAAAAACTGCAAGCGGAAGAAGTGGTGGGGATGCTCAATGACTATTTTGAATCGATGGTCGAGGCAATTTTCAAGCACAAAGGCACCCTCGATAAATATATCGGCGATGCAATTATGGCGGTATTTGGTTCGCCCTTGCCTTTACCTGATCACGCATGGAGAGCGGTACAAACGGCGGTAGAAATGCGCCACCGATTGGTAGATTTTAATGCCCGTCGTTTAGCCCAGAAAAAAGAAGAAATCCGAATTGGGATTGGAATTAACTCGGACAGCGTGATTAGTGGCAATATCGGTTCGAGTAAGCGGATGGAGTTCACCGCCATTGGCGATGGTGTCAACTTAGGCTCTCGCCTTGAAGGTGCCACCAAGCAATACGGCTGTGACATTGTCATTAGCGAATATACCTTTGCTCCCTGCCAGGATAAGATTTGGTATCGGGAACTAGACTGGATTCGTGTCAAAGGCAAGAATAAGCCGGTCAGAATTTATGAACTGGTGGGATTGCGTTCTGATCCCCTTTCTGCCGAAAAAGAGGAAATTATTGAACATTACCACAAAGGGCGGGAGCATTATCTCAACCGGAAGTTTACCCGGGCGATGGGTGAATTTGGCATTATCATGGAAGAATTTGACAAAAATGACAAAGCCGCGGCATTACACCTGAAGCGGTGTCAACATTTTCTCCAAGAACCACCAGGGGATGACTGGGATGGGTCTTACACGATGACTGAAAAGTAATTCAAGCAACTAGCACCCCAAGAATTAGGACTTTTGCGTAGGGTGGGCAATGCCCACCTTATTTATTGTTCTTCAGAGAATTATCGTTCAACCTGGCTTGAGTCATAATAGATACCAGTGTCTGCTGAATTATGGGTTAACTAACGGTTCATGTCAGCTACATTTCAGGGAAATTCTTGCTAGCGTTAAGATGTTAGTTGTGAGTAATCAGATACGTGAAAGAGACTAGTGGGGAGTTATCTCAAAACCATGCCCTGCAGCGAAGCGAAGGGTCAAAGCTCTCTGCCTTTTGGTCGCGCTTGAAGCGCATTGGTAGTTTGACCTGGAAAAATCCAGCCTTGCTAACCAGTTTGGCGGTTACAGGTGTGTTGCTGGGGACTCGCCAGTTAGCGCTGTTGGAACCATTGGAGCTTTATGCTTATGATCGGTTGATGCAGTTGCGACCGAGTTTACCCCCTGACCCACGCCTGTTGGTGGTTGAGGTGACGGAGCAGGATATTGAATCCCTAGAGCAGTGGCCCATGACTGATGCGGTGATGACGCAGCTACTGCAAAAGCTACAGCAGCATCAACCGACGGTGGTTGGTTTAGATATGTATCGGGATATTCCCATACCTCCGGGTAACGCTGAATTAACCCAACTCTTTAACAACAGCGAGAATATCATTCCCATTTGTCGCTTGGGGAGCGAAACCAAGCGAGGGACTCCTCCACCGAAAGCTGTGCCTCAGGAGCAGGTTGGCTTTGCGGATTTAGCCATCGATGAAGGGGGTGTTGTGCGTCGGGCGTTTTTATTTCACAATGCCGAAATTCCTAAAGGTTGTAACGTCCGTCTTTCTTTTAGCTTTCAGTTAGCCCGATATTACCTCGAACAAAAAGGAATCGAACCACAAACGATTACCCAAGATGAACAAGAATATCTCAAATGGGGAGATACTGTTTTCAAACCCTTAAAGCCCAAGTCAGGAGGGTATCAAAAGGCGGATGCGGGTGGCTATCAAATTTTGTTAAATTACCGCTCTGGCGACAAACTAGCCGATACTGTGACTCTGACAGACGTTCTTGAAGATCGTCTTGATCCTAGCTTAGTCAAAGACCGCATCGTCCTGATTGGAATTTCTGATCCAGCGGAAAATGATCTGTTCTTCACGCCCTACAGTTCTGAAGGGGACGTGCTGGAAAAAATGCCGGGAGTAGTTGTTCATGGTCAAATTGTCAGTCAACTGCTCAGTACAGTTCTGAATGGACGCAAGCTGTTTTGGTTTATACCTGAGTGGGGAGAAGTTATCTGGATTTGGGGTTGGTCGCTCACCGGGGCTATTCTGGTGCGAATCACTCGCAATATCGGGCAACTGCTGCTGGCTGAGACAGTGGCGATTGGTCTTTTGGGCAGTATATCCTTTATCGTGTTCCTGGAGGCGGGTTGGATACCCGTGATGATACCTGTCGTGGGATTGGTGATGTCATCTACAGGGGTCTTGGCTTATAGCGCTTACCAAAATCAGCAAGAACGCGCCCATTTTGCCCGTCTACTCCAAGAACAGGAAAATAATCTGATTGCCCTTCAGGGTTTATTACAAGATAGAACCAGCTTTGCTCCAACCAATCAGGAGGATGAAGATGACGATCAGACTCTGATTGCAGAACAGCAAGAGGTAACCCTAAGTGAAGAAACGGCTATTGCTCCATCGCCGCAGGATGGGGATGGAGAAACGGCAATTTGGACGCCTGATGCAGCTGTGAGCCAACCTGCGCCAACGGTTAAACAATCTGACAATCCCAACCTTTTAGCCGGACGCTATAAGATTAATCGGGTTCTCGGTTCTGGGGGATTTGGTCTCACCTATTTAGCTGAAGATAGCCACAGACCGGGCAAACCCAAATGTGTGGTTAAGCATTTAAAACCAGCCCGTCGCGATGAACGATTTCTCGCTATTGCCAGACGCCTCTTTCATACAGAAGCAGAAATCTTAGAAAAGTTGGGCAGACATCCTCACATTCCCCAGTTGCTGGCATATTTTGAAGAAAATCGGGAATTCTATCTTGTCGAAGAATACATTAAAGGAGATTCACTCAGCGACGAGTTACCTGTAGATAAGCGAATGCCAGAAGAGCAAGTGGTCAAGTTAATCAAAGGTCTCTTAGAAATTATGGTTTTTATCCATGACCACAATGTTATTCACCGGGATATCAAACCCAGTAACATTATTCGTCGCCAAACCGATGGTCAATTGGTGTTAATTGATTTTGGGGCAGTCAAACAGATTCAACCCCAACAAAAACTGGATCAGGAACATGATACCCAGGAACATAATACGGTGGCGGTTGGTACTCGTGGCTATGCACCGTCAGAACAATACGCTGGACACCCAACGTTGAGTAGTGATATTTATGCAGTTGGGGTGATTGGGATTCAAGCTTTAACAGGCATTCCTCCTCACCAGTTAGTGCTGGATTCAGAGACAGGGGAAATTAGCTGGCGTCATTTGGCAAACGTGAGTGACGAATTCGCTGAAATATTAGAAAAAATGGTGCGCTACTACTTCATGGATCGATATCAGTCTGTGACAAAAGTGTTAGAGGATTTAAGTACCTTGTCACCTCAATCTTAGAGCAAGAGGAGGCGATTGAAATCGCTGCTACACAAGCAAAGTCCGCCTGCGCGGACTGGGTTATAAGGGACGATCCGCGCTTACACCACCTCTACACTGAACGCCTTTAAGAATATCGCGATCGCTGACATCACCAAAGTGACCTTAGAATTTGGCGTTGAAGTTGGTGGGGAAGCAGATGTTCCCTATGTGACAAAAGGTACAGCCAAAAGTAACCTGAAAATCACAGTAGAGTGTTCGTTTCCTCAACCAGAAAAAGAATCATAATTTGAACAACTCACCCAGGCTTCCCTGGCTGATCGTGATCGCACGGTAAGCTTTTTTCTGCAAAGAAAGCTTATTCCTTAAAGAAGGGAATGGGTAATGGGCAATGGGCAATAGAAGAATTCTCTATTCCCTGGTGCGTAGCGCGATATATGCGATCGCGCTTCCTCTAATTCCTGCTTCTTTGCCTTCCTATTCCACCCTTTGTCCCTTTTTGATTAAACCCAACATTCATAAAATGGCTTTTCTGTCAAATTTGCCTCGGTCTGAGTCGAGCAAATTAGGTCATGTAAGATGCTTGTAGTGATTCCAGTTTGTCGAGGTTAGGCGGGACGATATTAACGGATTATCAAGGGTTTGAAGCGTTTAACTTGAAAAATCGGCAATAGAAGGGAAACAATACAGGATTAATTGAACATCGTACTACAATCTCAAACCCCGATCAAATTAGAATTGACCCATGAGGTTTTCTGCCCTGTTAAATTTGATAAACGTTAAATGATTAAAACCGAAGCGTAAAGACGAAAAGGTTTCCTTATCTCACTCAGGTGATGATTGTGCCGTTTGGCTGGTGGATTATCCCCAATGCGATCGCACATCCATTATGTATGTTCAATGTACCCCGATGATCGGGATTAATCACGGTTTTTATCCGTTGTTTGTCGAGGCGCAGGTCGTCGAAGGGCGAACAACCTGCGCCCCTACAGGGGTGGATTAGGATGAAGTGATGTCAATCAGCCTCAAACCCTTACAAATGACAAATGACATACTAGGAAGCCCAGAGGACTAAACCAGGTTCATAGAGACTAGAAAGGTGTTTGTGTTTGGGAAATACCCGCAGAGACAAACCTTGTAAGCCGCTGGCACCATAACAGATATCTGCCGTGTAGATGCTGATATTGTGTTCGTCAGTTCCTTGGTAATCCATCACCACGGGTACGCCATTCACAATTTGCCCATCGGCATTGACTGAACCTTGGTAGAGTTCTATCTGTACATCATCAGCCGTTAATCCAGCTAGGTTGATGCGGCTTTTCACAGCAACCGATTGATTGACCATGAGATCGCTGGGAGCAGCAATGTCAATGTCTTCAACTTTAATACTGTACCAGTGATCAAATAAGTGTTGCTTCCACTGAGCCAGTTCTTTCACCGGTTGGTAGCCCTCCTTCGTCATTGCCTTGTAGCGTTCGCTAGCAGGGAAATAACCCCGCATCGCATAGTCTCGCAGCATACGAGCGGTATTAAACACAGGACAGTTGAGCCGAATTGCATCTTTCATCTTGGCAATCCACCCACGCGGTAATCCTTCATTGTCGCGATTATAGAACAGGGGGACAATTTCCTGTTCGAGTAGGTCATAAAGGGCGTTAGCTTCTATCTCATCTTCGTACTCAGGATTATCATATTCTTCCCCATGACCGATGGGCCAACCTGTTCGCACGTAATCTGCTTCGTCCCACCATCCATCAAGGATACTGACATTCATTAGACCATTCATCGAACCCTTCATCCCAGAGGTTCCCGATGCCTCACGCGGACGACGGGGGGTGTTTAACCAGATATCACACCCTGATACCATCAGTCGGGCGATGTGAATGTCATAGTTGGGTACAAAGACGACAGAGTTATCCAATCCCGCTTCGCGAATCGTATGAATAATCTTACGGATGAAATCTTTCCCTGGCATGTCTTTGGGATGGGCTTTACCGGAAATGACAAACTGAACTTTTCGTTTTCGTTCCTGATCACCTTGGATAATTTTTTTAATCCGATCCAGATCTCGGAGGAATAAGTTTGCCCGCTTGTATGTGGCAAATCGACGGGCAAAGCCAATGGTCAAAATGCTGGGATCTAAAACCTCACGCGCCCGATCAATTTCGGCTGGGGTAGCGCCGCGATCGCGTAAATGGTATTGTAAGCGTTCTCGGACAGACATGACCATTTGAGAACGACAGGCTTGGTGATTGCGCCACAACTCCTCATCCGGAATCGAAGCCACCCGATCCCATAAGGGATCTGCTGCTTTGCGGCTTGACCAGTTCGGACCCAGGTAGCGGTCATACAGTTCCTGGTTTGCCTTTGCCACTACGCTGCGAGCATGAACCCCATTGGTAATCGAGGTAATCGGGACTTCATCGAGAGGTAGATCAGACCACAGTCCATGGAACATCTTCCGCGACACGTCCCCATGTAATCGGCTGACGCCATTAATAAAGCTAGAGGTTTTAATGGCTAATGCTGCCATGCTAAAGGGGGATTCCAAATTTCCCGTATCTTCTCGTCCCAACCCCAGAAATTCTTCCCGCGACAAGCCAAAGATATTCGCATAATGACCCACATAGTACATTGCCTTATCGGGAGGAAATAGGTCAAATCCCGCCGAGACAGGGGTATGGGTGGTGAATAGTTGGGTAGACTGAGCCAATTGTTTGGCTTCGGCAAAGCTTAACCCTTCTTCCTCAATATACCGACGGATGCGTTCCAGAATTAAAAAGGCGGAGTGACCTTCATTGAGATGATAAACGTTAACCTTATATCCTAAGGCTTTTAAGGCTCTAATCCCACCAATCCCCAACATCATCTCTTGGTGAATCCGCATATCCAGATCACCACCATAAAGTCTATCGGTGATGTCATGATCGTAGGGATTATTGGGTTCAATGTTGGTATCAAGCAGGTACAGGGGAACCGTTCCCACTTGCACGCGCCAGACGCGAGCATAAACAGTACGACCTGGATATTCAACGGCAATCCGCACTTCTGAACCATCCTCATGGCGCTCTAAGTGCAGCGGCATATTGTAAAAATCATTAATCGGATAGCGCTCTTGTTGCCAACCATCTGCATTCAGGTATTGGGCGCAGTAACCTTCTTGATAGAGTAAACCAACTGCCACTAAAGGCAAACCCAGGTCAGAGGCAGATTTGAGATGATCGCCAGCCAAAACACCCAAACCACCGGAATATATGGGCAGGCAATCGACTAACCCATACTCGGCACAGAAGTAGGCATAGCATTCCTTTTCATCCCTGTTGCCACGATGTTTACGATACCATGTCCGTTCCTTGAGGTAGTCGTCTAACTGTCGAGATGCTCGTTCCATTTGTGCCAGAAACCCATCATCTTCAGCCACTTCTTCCAGACGGGCTTGGCTAATCATCCCCAACATCAAAACGGGATTATGACGGGTGGATTCCCAGAGTTTACGGTCTAGGCGTTGGAACAAGTCTTTTGTTTCCACATTCCAGTCCCAATGGAGATTGTATGCCAGATTGCGTAAGGGTTCCAGGGCTTCTGGCAAAGCGGGAGAAACGTTAAAAGTGCGAATAGGCTGCATAGAGCGACAAAATTCTAAGTATTACACGGATAACATTGTGTACATACTTTTACACAAAGGATGAGACTTTTAATACTGTTTTCGTAACAGACTTGGGTTTATCGATGTCAGCTTCAGGCTAAAATCCCATCAGTAAGAGGTTCAGGCTCATTTTGGGGATGATTGAACAAAGGCAGATGGCAGATGGCAAAAGGAATTTATCATGGGTTTTAGGTCATGGAACTTACTCTTGACTAAAAAAGTCTGATGTGCATAAGGATGTAGGGATAATGAACCCAGGCTGATTTAGAGAAAGTGTCCTGAAAATACCGATCAAACATCCTGAGCGTGAGTAAACGTTGCCTATCAACAAGGGAACCACTATTGGGTATGATGAGAAAAGTTGTTGCAAAACGCAACACAATCGCCAATGCGATGATTCATACCTCTGGGAGATATTCAAGATGCTGACGCTCAAGATTGTGGTCTATATCGTTGTTAGTATTTTCGTTGCCTTATTCGTGTTTGGCTTCCTGTCAAACGATCCGGCTCGTAACCCCAAGCGACGGGATTTGGAGTAAATTATACTTTGCTTCATCCCTGAGTTTTTCAAAGGGGCGAGGCGTACCTCGCCCCGCTGTAATTAGGCGCGGTAAGGCGGTACGCTTCGGATTTGTTCCTTCGACCGTTATTGTTGAAAAATGCCCCAACCCGTTCAGCCGCCTGAAACTCCTGCCATTATTCAATCGTTAACGACTGAGGACGCTGTTGCACCTGTCTCAACTTCACCTCTGAGTTCAGTATCGACTCGCCTCCAGAAGCCAACTCCCAAGGGACTGGCGAAACCAACCCCACCCGAAACGTTACCCCCGGAATTTTCTGATCAGATAACATCCTCACAGGCGGATCGGCTGGGAGCGTCTATTTCTACCCGTTATTCTCCCACAGAGAACCAAGAAACTGAGGTGTCACAGAGCAGAGATGCCAAGACGAGTTTAGCGGGTGATGATTCACCGTCAAACCGCAGCGGAGACTTCCGCGATCGCACGCCGCCTCCCCCGATATCCAGTCCTGTGGAATCCTTACCCTTGGATGGAAACAATGCAGAGGCTCCCAGTCAGAGGCTCAGTCAGAGGCTTCAAGGAAATGAGGTAAAAAGACGTGAGGACTTTTTAGACGGACAGGATAAGATACCTGCTCACCGTTCAATGAATGGGGCTAATTCACCTCAGCAAAAGTTGGTAACCACCTGCGGAGAAGCAGGTGAGCAGAGGAGCAATGTAGAGACGTGCCATGGCGAGTCTGAGAGCAGGCTAGCAGAGGAGATGGGAACAGCTAAGGATTTGCTACCATGCTGCACAAGTCAAACGACAAATGCCCAGTCTGACCCGATCTCAACTACGCTAGATCCGTCATTGACTATGGGTCAACAACCAAGGACTAATGACCCGAATGCGATTCCGGTGGGTTATTCTGCTGTCACCCTAGAACTCTCAAGCGTTGAACGTATCATCACTCAAGAGCGGGGAGGAGAGATGAGAGAATTTGAATTTACGATCCCCCAATCCGATACCCCATCGTTACCTAACCCAGAGATAGTCCCTGCACCAGATATTCACGAGCTACAGCCGCGATCGCAAACCTCCGAGCCAACTCCTGAGCCGTCAACCTCAGAAGATACTGAACCTGCGGCTCCCGGTCCGATCACAGGTGTGCTGGAACTGACCGCCGATCAACAGGAATATGATCAACAGCGACAGGTAATTACCGCCCAAGGGGATGTCCTGTTGCGGTTTCGCGGCGCTTTGCTGGAAGCCGATCGCGTCCAGGTTAACCTGCCGAATCGGATTTTGGTGGCTGAGGATAATGTAGCCTTGACGCGAGGGAATCAGGTATTACGAGGTCAACGCTTTGAGTATTCCTTTGTTCAGGATAGTGGTGTGATTTTTGATGCCAGTGGAGAGTTATTCATCCCAACATCGGGTACTGATTTAACCATCTTACCCTCTCCTGCTGATCCAGATGCTCCCGAAGAACAACGACCAATTAGCGATCGCATTATCAGTAGTCAACCCCTTCAAGGCGTGACCAATCCGGGCTTTTACTCCTTCTTTATTGGCGGAGGCTTTGGCACAACAACTACCGGAAATCTCTCAAATGTAGTTTCGGGTGCGCCACAGGCTGCAGGAACAATCAACCGATTCCGCTATGAAGCCGATCGCATTGATTTTGAGGGTTCAGAAGCGATCGCTCAAAATGTGCGGATCACCAATGACCCTTTTTCCCCACCCGAACTAGAATTACGAGCTCAAACGGCTCGATTTCGCCGGATTTCGCCCTTAGTGGATGAAATCGTTGCCACTCGCCCACGACTGGTATTTGACCAAGGGTTATCAGTACCCACATTTCGCAATCGCGTGATTATTGATCGTCGAGAACGGGAACCGGGTTTACTTCAGTTTGGCTTCGATGATGATGATCGTGGTGGTTTATTTATTGAGCGATCGTTTAATATTGTCAATACTCCAGGGGTACGATTTCAAGTCACCCCCCAATACTTTCTCCAGAGAGCCGTCCTTGGTGAAAATAACCCTAATGCTCCAGAAAAAAATGATGGTGGGCTTTTAGACCCCTCGTCCTTCGGACTCAAAGCCCGACTAGATGCCACCTTTACCCCTCGAACCACCCTAAGGGCTTCAGCCACCTTCACCAGTCTTGATCCCGATGAATTTGAAGAAGAACTCAGAGCCAGTGTACGACTCCAACAGGTTATCGGTACCGATTTACCCCATAACTTGAATCTGGAATATAGCTTTCGCGATCGCCTCTTTAACGGTTCCTTGGGCTTCCAAACTGTGCAGCAGAGTCTGGGAGCGGTAATCACATCCCCGGTGATTCGTTTAGGGGACACAGGAATCAATCTCACCTATCAAGCAGGGATTCAGGCAATTAACGCCACCACAGATAGACCAGACTTGCTACCTCCCCCTCCACGAGAGAATAACCGCATCGACTTAACACGCTATCAAGCCAGTGCTACGTTGAGCCGAAGTTTCACACTCTGGCGAGGTGAGGCTCTGCCCTTAACCCCCACCGAAGGATTACGATATACACCAAGACCTGTAGTTCCGTTCTTGGCACTGCGGGGAGTTGCCACAGGGGTGGCTAGTGCCTATAGTAGTGGCGATACCCAGGAATCTCTCAGTGGCACAGTTGGGCTTGTCGGTCAGCTAGGGCATTTTTCCCGACCTTATCTCGACTACACTCGATTTAACCTCAGCTACACTCAGGTTGCACGGGGTAACTTATCCCCATTTCGGTTTGACCGAGTGGCTGATAGAATTGTGCTTTCTGCTGGCATCACCCAACAAATCTACGGTCCGTTTCTTGCTGGTTTTCAGACCTCTTTCAATTTGGATACGGGTGAGGAAATCAGTACGGATTTATTTTTGGAGTACAGCCGTCGCACTTACAGTATTCTCCTACGCTACAATCCAGTTCAGGAGTTAGGTTCGATAAGCTTACGAATTAATGATTTTAATTGGGCAGGGAATCCGGGACTGTTTGATGGTTCTGCCATTCGTCCAGTCGTACAGGGGGTAACTCGTTGACACTCACCGCCCTATAAGAGCGGTGATTCTTCCGTCGCAGGGATTCCAATGAATTTACCCTCAGAAAGCATCTTGACCGTGTGTCCCACGGTTGCAAGTCCACGAATACGGACTATTTGAGATGCAGCTACATCTCTATCGGTTGTGTAGCCGCAGTGGTGACATGAATGGACGCGCTCAGATAGTAGTTTTTTACCCGTTTCGGTTAGGCATTCCATTTAAACCAATCCTTACGCTCGCCTAGTGCATAGTTATACACGCGACGGTTTTGTTCTAGCCAGTCTTCAAAAATGGCTATTTTATCTTTAGTTGGTTTTAACTTAAATTCGTAGATTAAATTAAACACTTGCTCTACCTCCTTAATCCATTATACACACATTTTATCCATCGTCAGGACGATTTGTAAAAGTCGCGATGGCAGGGCGAGGCTTTAGACCCAAGCTTCCGGTAAAGGTCATTAGTCATTGGTCATTGAACCCTGGAATGAATCAGGGCGGGTTT
>NZ_JBKHHI010000012.1:0-34493 GCF_046539235.1 Coleofasciculus sp. | reverse complement strand
ACCGGGTTTGGTAACCGGGTTTGGTAACCGGGTTTGGTAACCGGGTTTGGTAACCAAACCCCTACTCAAATCCTCAAACTCAAAACTATGGATCACCAATCCGGGTTAGGATCGATTTTACTTTGGAAATTCTGTCTATGGTGAATGATGCTTATGAAGCGCTACTTATCCCGTCTTGTTGCCCTTGTCCTCGTCGTTGCGATCGCGCTAACAGGGTGTTCGTCCAGCAGTACTGGCTTGGTTGGCAATTATCGCCAAGACACCCTGACTGCCTTGGACTCCTTGAGAGCAGCTATTGAACTACCAGAAGATGCGCCTGATAAGGCAGAGGCTCAGTCAAAAGCGCGTCAAAGCATTAATGAGTATATTTCTCGCTATCGTCGAGATGGCTCTGTCGCTAACCTGAGTTCGTTCTCCACGATGAGAACAGCCCTCAATTCTCTAGCAGGTTACTACAGTTCCTATCCCAATCGTCCCTTACCCCAGAAGCTTAAAGACCGTTTAGAGCAAGAATTCCGGCAGGTGGAACGAGCGATAAGACGCGGCGCTTGACCTGATTTAAAGGGAGATGAGGGAGATGAGGGAGATGAGGGAGATGGGGGAGATGGGGATGTAGAGACGTGCCATGGCACGTCTAGGAGATGGGGGAGATGGGGGAGTTAACTTAACAGTTAGTTCGGGCGGGTTTTGTAGAAACGTTACCATCAATAGCTACAAGAAAATCCCTAAACCCGCCCCTACAGATTCACGCGCCATACCCTCGAACGCCTTGAAGGGTCAAAACTTTCTCCCCTTTCTCATTCATCAAGGTAACCTGAGCACCATTGTCCGGAAACAGGACAAAATGCTCAGAACTACAAAAGAACGTCCTTAACTCTGTCTGGGATAATTTGTCGATTCGTTCGATTGTCTGTTAAGACTAAAGACACCCACTTCATCAACCCCGCCTTGGCTTCGGAGAAGATGGGGATACCCGCGATTAATGTTGTTGTTCTTTTGTGGTTTTTGTCGGAATGTCCAACGGTCTTGTCCCTAGAGGATGGCATTGGCGCTATTATTATCGCTCACTGGTTGCCGCCTTGCTAACGAGTAGCATCATCACTCAATGCTACGTGGCTAAAACGGCTCAAGCTCAAACGGCTGCCTATTGCCACTTTACGGATGATGCGATCGCGCAAAAAGAAAGCCTGCGCCAGGGTGCGATTAAAGGGAACCCAGATTTCAATAACCGCTATAAAGCCATCGTCAAGCAACATGCTGATGTTTTGCGCCAATGTCGCGATCGCACCTTCCCCCAAGACCAAGCAATATGGCTGCGCTTATATGCCTGTGATGTTCGCGCGGGTGCAATTGATGAGATTCTGGATCGGATTGTCAATCGAGGCTACAACAAGGTCTATGTTGAAGTCTTTTCCGATGGTCAAGTCTTACTCCCCGCCTCAGATAACCCCACCCCATGGCCTCCCGTCGTGCGAACGCCGGGATATGAACGGGTCGATTTATTAGCCCAGACGATTCAAAAAGGGCATGAACGGGGATTGCGAGTTTATGCCTGGATGTTCTCGATGAACTTCGGCTACAGGTATGCTCAACGTATAGATCGGCAAGGTGTCTTGGCTCGCAATGGTCGCGGTCAAACCAGTTTATCCTTTGTCCATGACCAGTCCCAAGCTTTTATTGATCCCTATGATAATCAAGCTAAAACCGATTACTACCAACTGGTTCAGGCGGTGACAAAACGTCGTCCTGATGGTGTTTTATTTGACTATATTCGTTATCCGCGTGGCAGTGGCTCAGATTCAGTTGTCACAAAGGTAAAAGATTTATGGATCTATAGTGATGCGTCTCGACAAGCCTTATATAATCGCGCTCTCAATAATCAAGGGCGAGAACTGATTCAGCGCTATGTACAGGATGGTTCGATTAGCCCTAGCGATGTAGAATTAGTCAAGACGCGCTATGCCAACGAATCCACCCCAATGTGGCAAGGGCGATCGCCTTCAAGTTCGGATAATGCAGCAACTTTAAACTGGCAACTGTGGCAGCTTAGTGTGGCTCATGCAGCTCAAGGGGTGTTAAATTTTCTTTCCATGGCAACATTACCCGTTCAACGGGCGGGAATCACAGCCGGAGCCGTATTTTTTCCCGATGGCAATCAAGTGGTAGGACTAGGGGGGTATGATTCTCGACTACAACCTTGGGATCATTTTTCCCCATCTTTAGAGTGGCATCCCATGTCTTATGGTGTTTGCGGTCATACGGGTTGTATCGAGAGCTTAGTTCGACGAGTTGTGGATAAGGCACCCCTGAATACCAAAATCACACCAGCACTAGCTGGAACCTGGGGTAAATCTGTCAGCAATCGCCCCTCTCTAGAAAAGCAGATGCAGGCAATTCGCCAACGAATACCCGGTGTCAGTGGTATTAGCCATTTTGCCTTTTCCTGGCAAGACCCAGAATTTGACCGCGATCGCAAGTTCTGTCGGTTACAGTAAAGTTTGATCAGAAACTTTGTCCAGGCGATTGCTATGGGCGGAGTCGTTCGTAAGGCAAGTGAAACAATAATGGTAACGCTGCAATTGAGGCAAATTAGTGTACCGCCCGGACATCGGGTGCTGTTGTATGAGGTGGGGTGGTCGGAATTTGAAGCTATTTTAGCGGAATTGGGAGAGCATCGCGCTAGTCGAGTGGCTTATTTCGATCATACGTTGGAGATTAGGATGCCTTTGCCGGAACATGAAAAAGCCAAGGTTATTATTGGAGATTTATTAAAGATATTACTAGATGAATTAGAAATTGATTGGGAACCCTTCGGCTCAACAACTTTTAAACGACAAGATATGATGGCTGGAATTGAACCCGATGATTGTTTTTATATCCAAAATGCAGCTCGGATGATTGGGCGAGAAAGTCTGGATTTAACCGTTGATCCGCCGCCTGATTTGGCAATAGAAATAGATGTAACGTCTAAGACTCAGTTAAGTGCTTATCAGGTGTTAGGGGTGCCGGAAATTTGGCGCTATAAGAATCGCCGATTGCAGATTTATGTGTTGCAATCAGGAAAGTATGTTGAATCAGCGACAAGTCCGACGTTTCCTGATTTTCCCGTGATTGAGGAGATTTCTCGCTTTTTAGAGATGGCGCGACTATCGGGAACAAGTCAGGCTTTAAGGGCGTTTCGGCGATGGGTGAGGGACAGGGGAAATTAGCGGTTGCTGAATAAGGGTTGTGGTGGGGTTAGAGAGCAGGGGCAGCAGGGGGAGCAGAGGCAGCAGGGGGAGCAAGGGTACATTTTTCCTGACTCTCTCGCCGTAGGGTCAATAATTGCTCTCATCCTTGTAGTGCGTTTAGCGAAGCCATGCCGCAGGCTTTGCATCTTGCTCGCTACTAATACCCCATTTAAATGCA
Organism: Coleofasciculus sp.; assembly: GCF_046539235.1. Lineage (GTDB taxonomy): Bacteria > Cyanobacteriota > Cyanobacteriia > Cyanobacteriales > Coleofasciculaceae > Coleofasciculus. The sequence goes on along the minus strand of NZ_JBKHHI010000012.1, from coordinate 31,085 downwards.
TGACAGCTTAGGACGAGCGTCTCCCTCGCTATTTTACATAGCTTAATGATGTAGTGATTAAACCGTTTCGGGAGGAAACCATCTTCACCCAGATGGCTGACTATGTAGGTGTACGCTATCGCTATGAGTTCACTCATTCAATCTCCCCATCCGAGGGAAAAACCTGCCCATTGTTGCTGACACCAGAACATTTAGCGATAATGCCAAGTGAGTGGATCATACAACTCCATCAAGCAGCTAGCAGTCTTGATCATGAACTCATGAACCAACTCATTGAGAAAATTCCGGCATCTAACGCTCCCTTAGCTGAAGCCCTTGCCCTTATGGTTAATGAGTTTTGGTTTGACACCCTAATGAACCTGACGCAACCCTTTTACCATGAGTAACCCCCAAAATCCAGGCTATGTCTTAATTGTCGATGATCAGCCTAACAATCTGCGTTTGTTATCGACAACTCTAACCGAGGCAGGATATCGGGTAAGAAATGCCATTAGTGCGAAGATGGCATTAATGGGGATCGAAAAGGCTTTACCGCAGCTCATTTTGCTGGATATTATGATGCCTCAAATGGATGGGTATGAACTATGCCAGCACTTAAAATCCAATGAACGCACCCAGCACATTCCCGTCATTTTTTTGAGCGCATTGGATAATGAATGGGATAAAGTAAAAGCCTTTGACGTGGGGGGGACAGACTATATTACGAAACCTTTTCATGTAAAAGAAGTGTTATCGCGGGTGAATAACCAACTGACGATTGTCCGCCAGCAACAGCATATTGTTGAGCAAAATCAGCAATTGCAGTACCAAAATCAACAACTTCAGCAGCTTAACGCAGAGCTAATCCGCTCGAATCAAGACTTAGAAGAATTTGCCCGCATCGCCTCTCATGATTTGCGATCGCCCCTGCAAACAATGAAAGCGTTTGGTCAGCTTTTTTGCCAAAAATACCAGAGTTTGTTGGATGATAAAGCCGCTCACTACATGAATCGAATTTTAGAAGCAGGCGATCGCATGGAACAGCTAATTCAAGATTTGCTGAACTATTCACGAGTCGAGACTCAGGGGGAAGAGTTTGAGCCAACAGACTGTAATCAGGTAGTTGAGTCCGTTTTGGCAAATTTAGACAGTGTAATTCAACAGCAGGATGCTGTGATTACCTGCGAACATTTACCCATCGTCATGGCAGATGGCATCCAACTGGTACAACTGTTTCAAAACTTAATCAGTAATGCCCTCAAATTTTGCTCCCCTGAAGTTGCACCGGAGATTAAAATTGCGGCAGAATTGCGCCAAAAAACGTCTTCATTGAGTGATGAATCCGCTATGGTGTTGCCAAGTACGCCAGAACCCACTCAGGTGAATGAATGGGTGTTTCGGATTGAGGATAATGGGATTGGCATGGAAGCGGCGTATTTTGAACGAATTTTCAAGGTATTCCAACGTCTACATACCAATGAAGAATATCCAGGTACAGGGATTGGTTTATCGATTTGTCAGAAAATTGTGGAACATCACGGCGGACAAATTTGGGTCGAATCATCTCTGGGAGTTGGAACAACCTTTTATTTCACGATTCCAGCCTTATTAACTCCGGAGGCGGGGAAACAGGGGGAGTAGGTAGGGTACTGTTGAATAAGTGTGTGGTGAGGGGGAGCGGGGGTATCCGAGATCCCACAAACCAACACCCATAGAAACCCTGTCTGGGCAATCCACAGGAATAAATATACCGTAGGGGCGACCCGCCTGCATCAATGAACACCACCTATCCACTCAATTGTATCGGGTCGCCCTTTACTCAAACTAAATTGTCAGTGATATGAAATCTAATGGTGCGTTAGCAAAGCGTAACGCACCCTACAGTTTGGTAATAATTTTACGGCAATTGTGTGATAATTTGTCTGGTTGCAAATTGTATTTTTTTTAACGCAGAGGACGCAGAGGTTAACGCAGAGGTTCGCAGAGGAATTGGGGGGGTAGGTGTCTCTATTCTTCGTTCCCTGTCAAACCAAAGATGCCAATGTCGTACAAAATCGCTCAACTTCGGCTTCGGTGTTGTAATAATGAACCGAAGCCCTTAACACAGACGCCAACCCGCGTGCGTCCATATCTAATCGCGTTCCTTGGGCGGAAGAAACCGATGTATTAATCTTTTTTTCACTCAGTAATTGTTTAATTTCACTGGGTTCTTTTCCCTCAACCGTAAAGCTAACAATACCACATTTCTTCTGCCCTAAATCCTGAACCTTCACCCGATCAATATCACTCAGTTGCTCACGCAATCGTTCCGCCAAATGACGAATCCGATGCTCAATCGCTGCCAGCCCCCAATTTAAGGCATAATCAACCGCCACCCCTAACCCAATTTTACCTGCATAGTTGGTTTCCCAATTTTCAAACCGACGGGCATCGGCACGAATTTTAAATGTATCCCGACTCAGCCATTCAGCAGCCTGCATATCCAAAAAGGGCGGTTCTAATTGCTCAATCACCTCTTCTCTGACATATAAAAATCCAGTGCCTCTGGGTCCGCGTAAGTATTTACGTCCCGTCGCTGAGAGCAGATCACAGCCAATTTCATTGACATCAATGGGCATTTGCCCCACCGATTGACAGGCGTCGAGTAAATATAAAATACCAGCGTCTTTTGCTACTTTTCCAACTGCTGCGGCTGGGTTAACTAACCCCCCATTCGTGGCAACATGGGTAATCGCAATTAACTTCACCTGCTGATCAATCGCTTGCCGTAATTTAGGAATAGAAATTTGCCCAAATTCATCATTAGGAATCACCTCAATGGTTGCCCCTGTCTTCCGAGCAACTTGCAGAAACGCAATAAAATTACTACCATATTCCGATACACCAGTAAGGATGCGATCGCCTTTTTTCAAAGGTATGCTATAAAACCCCATATCCCAAGCTCTGGTGGCATTCTCAATCAGGGCAACTTCCTGGCGCTGACAGCCTAACAGCGTCGCCACGGCATCATATACCCGTTCCACTGCCTCAAATTGCTGTGCTGCCGCTTCATAGCCACCAATTTGGGCTTCTAACTGTAAATGCCCGACAACGGCATCTAAAACCGACTGCGGCATTAATGCTGCACCCGCATTATTAAAATGTAAAACCGTCTCACAGCCCGGTGTGTCTTGACGGGCGCGTTGCCAATCCAATTTCATGATCAAAAACTATGTTACCTTAGAAAGGTTGTCAAAAATCGCACATTCAGGATTTCGGGTGTTTCCCTAAGGAAATCCGCCTGAATGGAGGATAAACCCGAATAAGGAGTTTAAATCAATTATGCCAGTTGTTTCTTTGGCTCAAATGATGGAAGCCGGGGTTCACTTTGGTCACCAGACCCGCCGTTGGAATCCTCGCATGGATCAGTACATTTATACTGCCCGAAATGGGGTTCATATCATTGACTTGGTGCAAACAGCCCAGTTGATGGAAGAAGCCTACAGCTACATGCGAACCGCCGCCGAACAAGGAAAACGGTGTCTGTTTGTCGGTACCAAGCGGCAAGCCGCCGGAATTATTGCCCAAGAAGCCAGTCGTTGTGGCGCATACTACGTCAACCAACGCTGGTTGGGAGGAATGTTAACCAACTGGGAAACGATTAAAGGGCGGGTTGAACGACTCAAAGAACTGGAACGCCGGGAAGAAAGTGGTGCCCTTGACCTCTTGCCGAAAAAAGAAGCCGCCGTACTGCGCCGGGAATTAGGCAAGCTGCAAAAATATCTAGGTGGTATCAAAATGATGCGGCGCATCCCCGACATTGTGGTAATTATTGACCAGCGCCGGGAATACAATGCCATCAAAGAATGTGAAAAACTCAGCATTCCCGTCGTCTCGATGCTAGATACCAATTGTGACCCGGATGTGGTGGATATTCCGATTCCCGCCAATGATGATGCGATTCGGTCGATTAAACTGATCATTGGTAAGTTAGCCGATGCCATCTATGAAGGGCGTCACGGGGAACTGGAGACAGAGGACGAGCAAGAGTTTGCCGAAGCCATAGAGGAGATGGAAGACGAATACAGCGAGGAAGATATGGACTCCTTTGAGTCAGACGAGGAAAGCGAGGAGAGTGCTTCAGAAGGCGAGGACAGTGAAGAATAAGCGGCGATTTCAAGCTCACCCGATACACTGGGGTTATCTGTCCGTTGTTCACTGGCACTGAGTAGTTACCAAACCGGAGTAATGGTTAGACTTACCGATTTGCTCCGGTTTTTGTCCGATTTGTTCCAAGATAGTGCTAATCGTTAACACGACAAACAACAAAGGAGGAATAAAGGCAAGATGGCGGAAATATCAGCAAAACTCGTCAAAGAGTTACGGGAAAAAACTGGCGCAGGCATGATGGACTGCAAAAAAGCGCTCAAAGAAAATGAGGGCGATATGAACAAAGCCATCGAATGGCTGCGTCAGAAAGGAATTGCCTCAGCTGAGAAAAAATCCGGTCGGATGGCGGCTGAAGGGATTATAGGTAGCTATATCCACACTGGGGGACGAGTTGGTGTCTTAGTGGAAGTCAACTGCGAGACTGATTTTGTTGCCCGTCGTGAGGAATTCCAAGCCTTAGTTAAGGATATCGCCATGCAAGTGGCGGCTTGTCCGAATGTTGAGTATGTGTCGGTGGAGGATATTCCTGACACGATTACTCAACGAGAAAAAGAAATTGAGATGGGGCGCGATGACTTGGCGAAGAAACCGGACAATATTAAAGAGAAGATTGTTCAGGGTCGGATTGAGAAACGATTAAAAGAATTATCGTTAATTGACCAACCCTATATCCGGGATCAAAGCAAATCCGTCGAAGAGTTGGTCAAAGAAACCGTTGCTCTGTTGGGGGAAAATATCCAAGTGCGTCGCTTTACCCGCTATGTTCTGGGTGAGGGGATTGAATCATCAGACTAAACTAGGACTTACAAACAGCCTCTATTTGTAGGGTGTGTTAGCGTAGCGTAACGCACCATTATTGATATAGATGGTGTAGCTGCCTAAGTCCTGTAAACGTCGCCTCGCTGAAGCGTTTATTGTAGGGGCGCATGGCGTGCGCCCAATGTAGGGGCGCATAGCGTGCGCCCAATGTAGCGGTGTGACTAAAATAGGGCTTTGTTTGTAGTAAGAACAAAGAGTGCTTCTAACGCATAGCTGGAGAGGGCTAAAGTTCCCTCACTACAAAACAAATCTATTCCACAATTTTAGCTGTGTCAGTCCAGTATTAGCGTTACCTGCAACGTTTCTATATGGCGAGGAATTCCGAAAAAGGAGACCTATCGGGAGCAGTAGCAGATAATGGTGAGCGCAGTTGAACGCATTGAGCAGGACTTAGGTAAGATGGAGGAAGCGATCGCATATCTGGCTTCCCAACTTCACGACAGTTACGCTACCTATTTGACTGTTTTGGGGCAAACAGTGCAAAAACAGTTGCCAGAAAAGATACACCCAAGCACTTTAACAGTGGTGGGTTAGGGCGGATAGTTGATTAAATGGGTACCGCCTTAATCAAAGTCCGCCTAACCCACCCTACGTTTTTTGGGAAAAAGGATACCTATTGGGAGCAGTAGCAGATAATGGTGAGCGCAATTGAACGCATTGAGCAGGACTTAGGTAAGATGGAGGAAGCGATCGCACATCTGGCTTCCCAACTTCACGACAGTTACGCCACCTATTTGACTGTGTTGGGGCAAACGGTGCAAAAACAGTTAATGCTGGCAAGTTACCAGGTTTGTACTCAAGGCTATCCCGATGCCTTTTTAAGTTTATCCTTCAATCAGCGCCAAAATTTACAGCAAGCCTTGCGTCAGATTGGCAAGGAAGGACAAGATGAGTTACTTTTACACCTACAGCTTCCTCAAGACCTATCCTTAAGCCGGGACGATGAACTAGAAGACGAGGATGAGGAGTTAGAACCGCGGGTGGAGTCCACAGAATCCTCGGCGGAAACGACGACAAACCTATCTCCAGATTCAGCCCTCACCCCCCAAAAACCGATTCTGCCGGATCAACTGCTACAGTGGCAAGAGATGCTCGAAGACCAAATTGCTCTCACCTTGCAAACAGTTTCCGTGGAGACGAATCATCTTTTACAACAAGAGGGTATTATTCCTGATAAACTACCCCCAACTGTTCTGGAAGCGGCGACCAAAGCGGATGCGGCGGGTGAAAGCAGTCCGGGTTCAAATCTACTCAACCTTTTAGTCGAAACCCAAACGCCGGAGGATGACGATGATTCAACCCTAACCCGAATTATTGCCGTTAACCTGCGCCTATCCGAAATTGAGTTTACAGAACCGCAATTGGTCAAAGTGCGGAATCAAATCCGTAACCTGCTTGCCCATACCACTAAATTTCAGCGACAATATCGTAAAAAACAACGGGAGTGGGCAGTAGTTCAAGCTGAAGCCGCATGGCGGGCGAGTTGGTTTGAGGATTAGTTATTTGTCATTGGTCATTTGTCATTTGTCATTCATAATTCAGAGATTGTGGGTACAGAATTTCCAGATTGGACACGATTGCAAAAAGCGCTGGCGGTGGAAGCCGAAAAGGGCTTTACTGATTTGCTGGGGAATCAGTACCGTTTTAGTGAATTTCTCTGCTTGAGTTTTGGCAAGACACCTGATGGACTTCTCCCGGTGGAACGGCGCAAATGGCAGTCCATTGCGGCGGAATTTGGACGGTATAATCATAAGACTGTTGAAGACCGTCAACATCTAGTGGCAGATACGCGACAGTTTCTCTACAAGCTGCAACAGGAACTTCAGCACCGGGAACGGGAAAAGACTCATCCGCATCAAACCCCGACGGTTAAATCTCCCCAGACTACGCCTCTGGCGGCGGAAACCTCCAAGTTAAACGTTAATTTTACCCTGGACTCACCGTTGTCCGAGTTACCCGATATTGGTCGTCGCCGCAGTGATTATTTAGGGCGTTTGGGAGTATATACGGTGCGAGATATGCTCTACTATTATCCGAGGGATCATATTGATTATGCCCGTCAGGTGAATGTTAAAGAGTTAGTCGCCGGGGAGACGGTAACGGTAGTGGGTACGGTGAAGCGTTGTAACTGTTTTACCAGTCCTCGAAATAAAAAGTTATCGATTTTTGAGTTATTACTTAAAGACAGTACGGGTCAACTTAAATTAAATCGCTTCTTTGCCGGAAATCGCTACAATCATCGCGGTTGGCAAGAACAACAAAAACGTCGCTATCCGGCGGGGGCGATTGTGGCGGCGTCGGGGTTGGTGAAAAAGAATAAGTACGGGATTACTCTAGATACCCCGGAAATTGAGGTTTTAGACCATTTGGGTGGGAGTATTGACTCCTTGAAAATTGGTCGAGTTATGCCTGTTTATCCTTTAACAGAAGGGGTACCCGCCGATTGGGTGAGACAGGCGGTGATGGCGGCGTTACCTGCGGTGAATCAACTGCAAGAGCCGTTGCCGAAGGGGATGCGCCAGCAGTATGATTTGATGGGAGTCAGTGATGCGATCGCGAATCTCCATTTTCCCCCAGATACAGATACCCTCAGCCGTGCCAGACGCCGCTTGGTGTTTGATGAGTTCTTCTATTTACAATTAGGATTTCTCCAACGGCGGAAAATGCAGCAGCAAGTTCAATCCAGTGCTATTCTCGCGCCCACGGGGAAACTGGTTGATCAATTTTATCACCTACTGCCCTTTGAACTCACCTGTGCCCAAAAACGGGTCGTCAACGATATTCTCAATGATTTACAACAACCCACGCCGATGAATCGGTTAGTCCAAGGGGATGTGGGTTCCGGGAAAACCGTGGTGGCGGTAATTGCAATTTTGGCGGCGATTCAATCCGGGTATCAAGCCGCATTAATGGCACCAACGGAAGTGTTAGCAGAACAGCATTATCGTAAATTAGTCAGTTGGTTTAATTTACTCCATCTGCCCGTCGAATTGCTAACGGGTTCGGTGAAGGTGAAGAAGCGGCGGGAAATCCATTCCCAGTTAGAAACCGGGGAATTACCGCTATTAGTGGGAACTCATGCGTTAATTCAAGACCCAGTGAATTTTCAACGCTTAGGATTAGTGGTGATTGATGAACAGCATCGGTTTGGCGTAGAACAACGGGCGCAGTTGCAACAAAAGGGACAATCCCCCCATGTGTTAACCCTGACAGCTACACCGATTCCTCGGACGTTGGCGTTAACCTTACATGGGGATTTGGATGTGAGTCAGATTGATGAGTTACCACCAGGGCGTCAAAAAATTCACACATCGGTATTAACTGGGAAGGAACGCCAGCAAGCGTATGACTTGATGCGGCGGGAAATTGCCCAAGGGCGTCAAGCGTATATTGTCCTACCGTTAATTGAAGAATCAGAGAAATTAGATGTGCGATCGGCAGTAGAGGAACATCAGAGACTATCTGAGACTATTTTCCCACAATTTCAGGTGGGATTGTTACATGGACGGATGAGTTCAGCAGAAAAAGATGAAGCGCTAAATGCGTTTCGGGATAATCAGACACAAATTATTGTTTCGACAACAGTAATTGAGGTAGGGGTAGATGTTCCGAATGCAACGGTGATGATGATTGAAAATGCGGAACGGTTTGGCTTGTCGCAGTTACACCAATTACGGGGGCGGGTGGGACGCGGTTCTCATCAATCCTATTGTTTATTAATGAGTGGGTCAAAAACTGATACCGCGCGTCAGCGTTTGGGGGTGTTGGAACAGTCCCAAGATGGCTTTTTTATCTCGGAGATGGATATGCGATTTCGCGGTCCTGGGGAGGTTTTGGGGCGGCGTCAGTCGGGGTTAGCGGATTTTGCTTTAGCCAGTTTGGTAGAAGACCAAGAGGTGTTGAATTTGGCAAGAGATGCGGCGGAGAAGATTGTGCTGGAGGATAAGGCGTTGGAGAGTTTGCCGTTAATTAAGGCGGAGTTGGATTATCGGTATTCTAAGTTAATGGGTGGGGCGATTTTAACCTAATGTAGAGACGTTGCATGCAACGTCTCTACCATAAGATGCATCCTAACCGCTATGGCGATTACTATACAGCAGATTTCAGGTTGATGAGGTACAGTATCTAAGCAAGATCCCCCACTTCTTGAAGAAGTCGGGGATCTATCTGTGTACCTCACTGACTTGAAAAGCGCTGTAATTCTGCTATGGTGTTGGGTTTCACTATCGTTCAACCCAACCTACTGAAGAGACACAGCTAAAATTGTGGGATAGATTAGGTTCGTAGTAGGGGCTTTAGCCCCAATCCAAGTTTTCTTTTCATAAGGCTAATCCACCAAATAAGGTGTGCCGAACCACTACGATTTATCTACTATAGAGGCGTACCCTAGCGCATCTCTACAAAATTTTACCCATCCCACTACAGTTAAAGTACCATGCCCTCTGTCTCCTTTGAATCTTATCTCCAATCCATTCAAAAAAACCGACAAAAAGGAAGTGAACGCAGCCATTACCCCGCCTTAAAAGCCTTACTGGATGATCCGGCTAATGGAATTGATGCCGTAATTGAAGAAAAAGGCAACAAAGCCGGGATTCCCGATTTTACGGTAAAGCGGCGAGACTTGCTTGTGGGTTATGTGGAAGCTAAAGATGTTGGATTAGATCTCAATTCCATTGAAAAAACAGAGCAATTGCAGCGTTATCTAGAATCGTTCCCCAATCTGGTGTTAACTAATTATCTAGAGTTTCGCTGGTATGTGAATGGAAAGCGGCGACTGAAGCAGGTATTAGCCGATATTAACGACAGTTGTAGAGACGTTGCATGCAACGTCTCTACGGAAAAGGTTGCCGCCCTGTTGGAGCATTTTCTCAACTATCTGTGATCTCAACATCTTTCCATAATCCTTTTAAATGGGTTTGACGCTTGGTATTCTGAACTTGATGAGCCACGAGTTTTCTTAAAGCTTCTAATTCTTGTTGGATGGCTTCAATCCGTACTAAAACATACTCACTCATTAATCAACACATCCTCGTGTTTAAAAGTAAACGGATGCCGTTTCACCAAAACGCGATCGCGGTTTTTACTCCCTCTGTGCCAACTGTTACTAACCTCTAGACTTATCTATCTGTTCCGAGCATCCGGCTACGTCTATTTTACTGCCCCAACTAAACTTGAGTCAATTCAATGACTTGGGTTAATTGTGCTGACTTTTCACGGGAAGCCTAGAAAATTGCATCGGGGCGGGTTTAGTCAAAGAAAAGGTGCAACCGAAAAGATAGTAGTGAAACCCGCCCCTACACCATCTCCCACTCTTCCATTCAAAACATACTTCCTTTTTGCCACATACCGTGAAAACGAAGGTTAATTATGCCATAACCAAAAGGTTAGTTAGTAGATACGCGATCGCACGACAGCAGCCAACGCCAGGAAATAAACTGACGTAACCTAAAACTCAAGTAAGAATGGATCTTACTGGGTAAGTCTTTCAACCCGTTTTAAGGGGTTTAAGCTTTAAGAGGAGAACTTTAGTTCTAGGCTTACTTTATGGCGAAGACTTCTGAGAACTAATTCCGTCGCACAGATCGCGATCGCTCTCCTCAAGACTAGGGTTATTCTGGAGATAATCCCGTAGGCGATCGCAACTACGCTCAATGAGCTGATTGGGCGGCAAAAGCTCCACATCCCAAAGAATCACGGTGTTATCATCAATCGCCGAGGCAATGAGTTGACTCTCAGATTTAAATCTCACCTGCCAATCCAAATCCCTTGGTCCTGACAGGGTATGGAGCAACTCACCGTCTCGATTCCAGAGTTTGACGGTTTTGTCTTTACTCATTGTGGCAATAATCTTACCATTGGGGCTGAACGCGACTCCGTTAACCTCATCAGTATGATCGTCTAAGGTTTCTAGTAACTCACCGTCTCGATTCCAGAGTCTGGCTGTCTTGTCTTTACCCACTGTGGCAATAATATTACCATCTCGGCTGAACGCTACTCCGTTAACTTCACCGCTATGTCCGTTTAGGATTGCCAGTGGCTTGCCTTCTCGATTCCAGAGTATACCCTCGTCGTCCCAACTCGCCGTAGCAATCAGTGTACCGTCTGGGCTAAACGCTATTCCCTGAACCTGATCCCGATGTCCTTTCAAGGTATCTACCAAGGTGCCATTGAGTTTCCAGAGTTTGACCGTTTTATCCTTATTCGCCGTGGCGAGGATTTGGTTATCGTAGCTAAAAGCGAGGCTGTTAATCTCCTCCGTCTGCCCGACTAGAGTGGCTAGAGGAGTGCCGTCAGCCTGCCAAATTTTTACCGTATTGTCGAAACTTGCTGTGGCTATGAGTGTACCATCGGGGCTAAAAACAACTTTGTAGACGCCCGACTGATGCCCTTTTAGAGTTTTTTCCAAAGTGCCATCAGTTTTCCAAAGTTTGACATTGCCGTCTTCACTCGCTGTCGCAATCCTCTGATTATCCGGACTGAAATCTATACTATATATCTCCTCAGAATGATTTTTGAGGATTCTTTTGTTCAAGCTTTTATCCTGCTTCCAGAGTTTGACCGTGTTGTCTTGACTTGCTGTGGCGATCATCTCACCATCAGGGCTAAAATCTACACCAAAAACTCCATCGGTATGCCCTTCCAGAGTTTCCAGTAATATACCCTCTTTTGTACTCCAGAGTTTAATCGTCTGATCCCAACTTGTCGTCGCAATTCTCTTACCATCCAGGCTAAAATCGACTCGAATGACCCGATCCCTATGACCGTTGAGCGGATGAAGTAATTTACCATCAATGTTCCAGAGTTTCACTGTATTATCCCGACTTACAGAGGCAATCATTTGACCATCGGGACTAAATGCCACTCCAAAAACGCGATCGCTATGGCTTTTATCTTCTGCTAAAGTTTCATCTCTTAGGGTACGGAATGGTTTGTCATCCGTCGTTCTCCAAAGTTTGACTTTCCCATCCCAACTCGCTGAAGCAATGATCTGACCATTGGGACTGAACGCTACTCCGTCAATTACATTTTCATGTCCTTTCAGAGTATTTAGTAATTTTCCATCTTTAGTTCTCCACAGTTTGATAGTTTTATCCCCACTTGCTGTGGCAATAATCTGACCATCTGGGCTAAAAGCGACACCAAAAATTCCATCATTATGCTTTGTCAATGTGCGTAATAAAGTTATATCTAACGTATTATCGACCTTCTTCTCTAGCTTCCAGAGTTTGACTGTATTGTCAAAACTTGCTGTGGCAATGATCTTGCCATCCGGACTGAAAGCTAAACTATTAATTTTCTCTTTATGCGCTTTTAGAGTAGACATTAACTGACCATCAGGCTGCCAAAGTTTAACCGTATGGTCAAAACTTGCTGTGGCAATAGTCTTACCATCCGGGCTGAAAGCAACTTGGATGACTGCATCCTTATGACCTTCGAGACTGTTGTATTCTTGATACTCTTTAAATCCCGAAACTGCCCGTTGTAAGATCTGTTCAATGTCACGCTTTATTTCGGCTTTGGATTGACCTAACTTTGGCAAGCTTTGCCATGCAGTTATCGCTCCTTTTAGTGCATCCAGTTCTTGATTATTGGCAAAGAGTGTTTCGGATTTTTCAATAATCTGTTCAATTTCAGCCATTTGTTTTTGTCGCCACAATCCCCCTAGAAAGAAAAGCCCCAATCCCCCTAGGAAGAAGAGGACGAGAAAAGAGATCAAGCCTGTTGCCATTAGTCTTCGCTGAAATCGCACTTTTTGCTGCAAAACTTTATTAAGCTGGGCTTGAGTGCGTTCCAGTCTCTTCCGTTCTTGCTCTCGTTCTTCTCGCTCGGTTTGAATTTCACTTAATAAACCAGCAATTTTTTGTTTGCGGACAAAGGAAGCTAAATAGTCATGAACTAGCTGATAATATTGAGCGGAATGTACTCGCAACATTACCACTAAACCTGATTCCACAAGAATATTTAATACTAAACTGAGTCGATCGGCTTCTGCTGTATCGCTTCCTAAAAATAGCTCTTTTTTTAAATTGGTTAAACTTTTTAGGCGATGACAATCATCCTCATCATTCAACAATTTGAATACCCCTTTACTTAAATCATCAATAGTTTTCAGGGGGCGAGGATTGTTCTCATCGGTCAACAAAAACAGAACTAATTCAGCAACACTTTCGTTTTTCTGTCCACAGTCTTTAATCACATCTTCTAAGTAGCGCTGTACCAGTTTACCTTTGTATTTATGGTTTTGATACTTGGCTAGAGTTGTGATGTCATAAGTACAGAGTTGAGCGCCCATAATCTGTAACTCAATCGGACGAACTTCTCCAAGGGGTTCATTGTGATCTAGCTCCTTCACCAGTTCATCAATTAAAGATTCCTCTATAGAAAACTGAGAACTTTGGGTCAGTTTCAGAAAAATAGACTTGGTTTCTGGTGGCGAAAAATTACCAACATAGAAAAGAATATTTTTCGATAAAATATCATTGTTGATTGCGTCAATAGGATTTTTCCGAGACCCTTGCAACAACAAGTGCAAATACTCTTCTCGTAAAGAAATAACGACTTTCACAGACGAACAATTTAGGCAGTCTCGCAAAAATTCAAAAAAAACTTGACATTCCCTAGGATTTGAGCAAACAAAGAAAAACTCTTCAAGTTGGTCAAAAATGAGAACAGTAAGCAAATTACTCTGTTCATTTTCTTGGAGTTGTTCAAGAAGTTCGCCTCGCGATCCCCCATGTTCTACACTCAGGCTGGTTTTAACGCCTGCTACTACCAAAGCCCTAGCGATACGTTTCCCTAATTCTCTCTGCCAATTGGTATAAGTTCTCAACGTAACAGGTAAAACCTTGCGAGTGCCAATCATCGTCTGTTTGAGGGCAGGAACTAAGCCAGCTTCCACCATTGAACTTTTACCCACCCCTGACGGACCATACATGATAATAAGTTTGTGACAGGTATCGCCAATCCACTCAATTAGCTTTTTAATATCTTTATCTCGACCAGAAGCGAAAATTTCCTCGGCAACGGTTGGCAAATGGCGATATTGATTCAGCACCAGCTTTGCTTGTCGTTCGGCTTTTAATTGTCCCGCGCCGATGAATGCCCGAAAACCAAATTGATGCTCAATTGAGTAGCGATATTGTTTAACTTTAAACGCTTCTAAATATTGACCTTTATCAAAGTATAATGAGCGCAATTCCTTCAGCATCTGAATGTAGAGTTGAGGATTTCCTCCCGCATCGCTTGCCTTGGCTTTTTTTAAGCAACTAATGGCTTTCTCAAGCTGTCCTATCTGCTCCAGGCTTCGTGCCAGAATCAGCAGATACCAGCATTGATCCTGGTGCTGTTCAGCAGGGAGAGTATCCAGAATGTGTAGTGCTTTCTCTGCTAACTCTTTTGCCTGAGCCGAATTTTGCCTTTGTAGAGCAACGTGCGCCAAAAATCCATAATCTTGGGCAAGCTGCACGCTTGTACCATGGGTTTCATGTAATCGCTGGGATTTTTTGGCTAATGTTTGGAGTTCATCCCATTGTTCCAAATATTGCAGGACTTGGCATAACTGATTGATAAACCGAGCAACTAAATCGCCACGTTGTACCTGCTCAAAAAGATGCAAACAGTCTTCAAAATTATATCGCGCCGTCTGCCAATAATCGAAACGTTTGGAGCGCTCCAGTTGCGCCTGACGTTCATGACACAACCCGATATAAAACAGTAATACTGCCTGTCGCAGCCGATGGTTACTTTGTTGCCAAAATGAAAGGCTTGTTTTATACTCAGCTAAAGCCTTGTCTAGGCGATCATTTGCGTAGTCATCTCGACCCCGAACAAATTGTAAGCAAGCTTCTAAATCGGGAGTTAATGTCTGATTGCAATGGTCTAAATCTCTCAACGCGGCATCCAGTTCCCAGGGATAGCGGGAACCGAAAATTGTCTCATTACTCAGAAAACTTTCGGCACCCTTATCCAAAACCGAGGCAAATAGGCGATCGCTTTCTTGTCGCAGCACCTTCAGCAGCTCATCGGTAGCGATCGCAAATCCTGTGTGCTTTGCCCAACTTTCGATATCGGGGACTAGGCGAATCAATTTCGGCACGATCTGATCATTGACCCAGAGGATTAGCGGGAAGGGACAATACTTGCGAAACTCTTCCCGCACTCGGTTCATTGAAATCAATAGAGCATCAATATCCTGCACTGACTCTAAGCCTAAAACCATCACCGCCGCAGGTGTTTCCTCTGCCAACTCCTGTTGAATTTGGGAGTAGAGTTGATGCACATCGGGTTGGAGAATAATTTCTCGGATCTCAACGGAGCAGATTTGGTGAAGTTGCTGCACCAGCCGCTTTCTTAAATTAGTGTAGTTGCAGCGAGCCAACATCAGGGAAAATTGCCCTTGAGACATGGTAATCGCCCAAGCGAGTTCCTGTAGTGACTTTTGATTATTGACCTCCGGTTGTGCTGAACAAGACATTGGGCTCATTGCTTCAATTCCTCCGCATCTGCCAAGATTGGATTGATCGCAAACCACGATCCTTCTTTGTCGCAATATTCATACACGAACATGCTGCGAATCAGCGTTTCGTATCCATCATCACCCGCCGTTTTTTTCTCTTGCACAACTCGACGCAGTAAGTCCCACTCATCATCAGTGACTGCTAATTTTCGCCCGTTGCGAACTTCTTGAATCACCTCTTCCAAACTGTTACGGGAAATAGGTAATCCCATCTCCTTTTGGATAGAGTTGTTCAACAGCCGTAGCAAATTCCGCACATGGCCACCACTGATCCGACATAAATGATCTAATGTCTCTGGCGGATCAAAAATTTCGCTAATTTTGCTCAGACGTTGCTCCTGATCCAGATCGGGGAATGCCCTTGCTAATACCATCTGTCGCAGCAATTTCATCCCCTGTTCACATTCACTTCCATCACGCAACTGCACCTGCACCATCGGCAGCACTTTAGGGTGTTTAAATCGCTGAAGCAACGCGCCAAATTCATTGGAGAACCTCAACCCTAGGGGTAAAGTATAAATCAAATGGCAGTTGAGTCCGCGTAACTGCTCACCTCGATCGACAAACAGATAGGCTTGCTGGGAACGTCCCCAAGGTTTGGCAGTACTATTCACTTTGTCAAGATCATCAACAATGACTACCAGTCCTGTTTTACCGCACTTTTTCAGTTGTTCAATACCGGGTTCTAGCAGTTCAGAGTTAATGGCTTCGATAATTCCATTGGTGCGTGCTTCGAGATATCCCCTTAACTTATTGCGGAACTCAGGACTGGCTTTGGCTCTGGCGGTAATTTTGCCCAGTAATGGAGCGACTAGAGAAAATCCTTCTTCCTTACCCACCTGAATTTCGCCGATCCCAGGAATACCTAAGTTGACGGAAAAATCCCCCTCTGTGCTGGCTGTCATGTCACCCACCCCACGAATTGAGGCTTCAGCAGAAAGCTCAATCTCGGTTTGCAACAGCGTCGCCACTTTCTTGAGAATATCCTGAGTGGTTGTGGTTTGATCGCGTTGAAATTGGTCTAGGCTTTCACTCACATGAGCCGCGATCGCCAGCAAAATATCGCTGACATCCACATCTGCCATTTCCAGGTTTTGATCGGAGTCAAAGTAAACGACATGAAAGCCTTGCTGCTCCAATTCGGCTTTGAGTTGGAGTAATTCCGTAGACTTGCCACAACCAACATGTCCAGTAAATAGCTGGCAAGTGGGTTGATCCGGCGATAAAATAGCGATCAGATTCTTCAACTCTTTGATAATCTGTCCGCCCCGTACTGACGAGAAATCGATGTAATAGTTTTGGTCTTCTTGAGACTTGTCTACGAATAAGGGTTTGTCGGGGTTTGTTGCTTGAAAAAATTCCTGTAAATCCAACGTCATGATAAAATCAATTCATCTTATTCGGGAATATCTGTGTTGTGGGAATATACTGACATACTAACTGAAATAGTTGGTTTCCGGATTCTTTGTCATTTTTTTTAATAAAAATATATCTCAACTGAGCATTTACAATAATGATGTCTATATACTCTCGTTGGGCAAGTCTACATCAATATCGGCTAAATAAGACTCCAGTTTTTACCGCATTGATCGCATAATAATTAACAAACAGCTACAATTCTTAAAGATTCAGGGATTTATCGCTTGCTTGATCCATTGATCGCACCCCATAGTATAATGCCATCGATTTTGCGGATCACCGCGCAATTCCAGGTGATCAACCTCTACAGGTTCAAGTAATAGGAGACAGAAATTAGGCAACGGTTGCTCTGGATCAGGTGGCGGTTGGGAAAATGCCTGATCCCCCTCTACTCTAGGTTCACCCGGATTAGACCAAGCAAATTGCACACGCGCTGCATTACTAAGCCCTTCCCAGGTTGTTTGACGCTCATTTTTTAGGGTCAATTCCGGATAGTCTTCTCCTACCAAAATCAGCTTACCCCTTAACCGGAATTGTTCGCGAGTATTGGGGAAATACCAGCAGATTTCTGCTCCAGCATTATGATTAATTTGTTCAATTTTTTGACTGCGAGCATCGGTAATAATTTTTAAGGAGTTATCGAAAAAGCCCCGAAAAACAACCGTGCGATTAGCCGGATACCCATCTGGACAAACAGTTGCCAGTTGAAAGTACCGAGCATAAGCTAAACTGCGGTTGCGGTGAAGGGCGCGAGATAGGGGAACTCGCCAAGGAGCAATTGACATGGTTTGAAATGATGAATGATCCTTCTACTGATATTTCACAAAATAATCAATATGCTGAGCGACAATTCCCGGTACCGTTTCTGCTATGTCATTTCCGGCTTGGTCAATTATCTGTAATTTAGTATTAGGGCTATGGTTGGCATAAGCTTGAGCGTGATCAATCACTTCAAGTGAGTCTTGTCTTCCTTGAAGAATCAACGTAGGGATATCTAATTCGGGTAGATGTTCTTGTAATAATTCGGCTTGAATTTCCACCCGCCGTCGCCGGAACAACAATTGACAGGCTGTCGGGGATTGTAGCAATTGTTGTCGCTGTTTTAACGCTCTCTCAATATCTTTGTGGCGCCCAAACAGCCGCGCTAGAGGTAAGAGCGATCGCAGAATAGTATAGGCAAGGGGGGGACGCCCAACTAACCACCTCAGCCACTGCCAACTTTTCCAGTTTCCATCGTCTCGAATTCCTTCAGGCGCTAATAACACCAATCCCTGAACCTGTTCCGGGTGACGCAACGCATAACTAGCGGCAATCCAAGCCCCTAAGGAATGACCAACCAGGTAAACTTGGGGAAGGTGTAACGCCTCGATAAAGTTGAACAAACACTCAACCTCTACCTGAATCGAGTAGTGCAGTTTCGGGCTTTCTGAGTCGCCAAATCCTAATAAGTCAAGGGCAAAGCAATGATAATCTTGATGTAGGTACTCAATTAGGGGTAGCCACTGACTACTATCGCTCCAAGACCCGTGTAAAAATATAAGAGTGGGTCCTTGTCCCACTTCACGCCAAAAGACTTGCCCCAAAGGTAGCTTAATTCGGGAATTCCGTAAGGTTAAATTCATCCTAGTTGCCGGGTGTGTCCAAACTCAACACTTAAAGTAGCAGGCTACGTCTAGCTTTCAAAACTTAACATTAGGCAACAGTGGTTTTACCGTCAAAATAGTCCTGCAACTGTCGCCCATGATCATGACTCAGGTTGCCCATGGGGATCGCTGAACGTTCAAAGGCTTGAACTGCCGTAATTTCCCACTCATCGTGTATCTGCATCGTTCCCTGAACCTCCGCTTCGACTACAACACAAACCGAATGAACTCTGGGATCGCGATCGGCGGCTGAGTAGATTCCCACCAATCGGCGAATTGCCAGCAACTCTAGTCCCGTTTCTTCTGCCAACTCCCGCCGCACGGTGGTGGGAATGTCTTGACCCCAATCCACCATCCCTCCAGGTAATCCCCATTTTCCGTTATCACGACGCCGAATCAGTACAATTTGTCCATCGGGTAAAACGGGGATAATACTTGTACCGAGGACTGGATGGCGGAAAATAATCCCCAATACCGTTTGGACAAAATACCAAATACGACCCATGGATTCAGATGGTTATGGAACAGGTAAATGACTGACTACAAACTGTTATCATAATCTGATTCTTACCGTTAGTTAACCCGAAAAGACATGATGGGTATCATTGAAAATCCCAGCCAAGATACACTAGGATAGGGCAAACTGGGTTGGATAGTATAACACGGCTAATATAGACAAGCCCCAAGTAACCCCCTTCTTGCTTAGACACTGGACGAGGCAGAAAGCGGGGGATTAGGGCTTGCAGCAGTAGCCTAAATACCTAGGTTTACCGATAATAGACTCAAAGATTTCCATTGAAAAATCTATGGGTAGATTGTTGTCTATAGGGGAAGCCGCCGCCGTCAAGGGAGTGTCTATTGACACCTTGAGGCGATGGGAGAAAGAAGGAAAGATTCAGTCGATACGAACACAAGGAGGACATCGTCGCTACGATATCGACGATTTGATTGATTTTCCAGAGAATCGCAAAACGGTTGCCTATGCTCGTGTTTCAAGTCATGACCAGAAAAATGACTTAGAGCGACAAGCACTAGTTTTAGAGGCTTACTGCCTGCACCATGGCTACAATTTTGAGATTATCAAGGATTTAGGCTCTGGACTCAATTACAAAAAGCGAGGACTACAAAAGCTACTCCAGCTTATTATGGACGAGCAGTTAGACCGACTGGTGATTACTAACAAAGATAGGCTGTTAAGGTTTGGGTCAGAACTCATATTTAGCTTGTGCGAATACGCAGGCATAGAAATAATCGTTCTGAATCGAAAGGAAGATTCGAGTTATGAGGAAGACTTAGCTGCCGACGTACTGGAGATTATTACGGTATTCTCCGCTAGGCTGTATGGTTCGCGTTCAAGGCGCAATCAGAAGATTTTAGAGAAACTAATTGAAGTAGTTGACGACAAGGGTAAATCTCAGTAAATTTCGTAAAACATAGATTTATTTCAACCAGCTTTGTGAGTAGATATATCGAATGATAATCTCAATCTACCACATTGATGTTGGGGGAGTAAGCGTGTATCCCAGCACCCAATTAAAAATTAGGGTGCGGGTCTTCTTATTGCTCCCCCTTTCCCCCCACAGTTAGATAAATTGCCCCTAGCGCTAAGGTGGCTTGTCTCCACTTCTCTTTACCAACGTGCTTGAGGTCCAGTCCAAACCTGGTTAACCACTTGACCATACACAATCGGTTCATCGTCAAAGGCGAGGGTGGTTTCACCTTGGAAATCAACTGACCACACGGGCCAACGGTTATCACCAAGTTCACCGACGCGAAACAGAACCTGATCCGGATGGGTGTGACTCCACCCCAATAACACAGCATGGGTATAGTCAATTGGCTCAGGGGCGACGGTATACGTGCGATTTTTCTGGCGATCCCAAATCACGGCATAATCTGAAGCAAAGGATGTACTGAACAAGCCTTCAAACTGTCGTGCTAAAAGGCGATCGCTAGACGGTGACCAAGAAACAGGGAGCAAAATAGCAAATGTTCCTGGCATATCCGCATCTTCGTTACTGACTAAAGGATTATCAGATAAGGGAGATGAAGCCGTGAGCGTTTGCAAATCCCCGGTCTGCAAATCTTCTAGGAACATCACACTAGTCACCCGAGAGCGATAGAGTTCAGGTTGCCCTTGCATGGAAATGCGGCTATAGGCAGCATATTGACCGTCTGGAGAAATCAATGATTGGCTGCGGTAGTAGCGTAAACCAAAGGTTTCACTCGCCGCTAGTTCCGCTTGAGTCGTCAATACCCAATTCCAAGGGACAGGATGAGGACTATCGAGAGGATCAATCTGCTCTACGGTCTCAATCATATCGGGAGCGATTTCTACAGTCACGTCGGGATTCGCTGGGGAAGAAGACACCGATGGGGGGTCGGTTTCTAGAGGGAAATGGGCGGGTTCAGGGGTATGAGCCTGTTGAGCTTGGGTAGATACGTTAGAAGTCATCAGTAGCCAAGGAGCAAACAGTAACAGGTATGGTTGTGAATAAAACCATCTGAATAAGCGGACTATTATTTTGAACATCGATATAGGTGAGGTTGCTAAACGGTGCGTCTTGTGTGAGGAGCAACGTTTTGGGAACTATGGCAGTGTGCTTTAGTCTATGTATATCAAGCTAAGGAACCCTACAACTCAACCTTTTTACGAAAGTTTTCACTTATGCCTGGAGATTAGGGATTAGGGAAAAGTTTTGAGTTTTGAGTTAACTCCCTCATCTCCCTCATCTCCCTCATCTCCCTCATCTCTCCGTCTCCCTTGTCTAGTTAGAGGTGGTGATAAACTTCTGGCAAGTGGCATGATCGAATTAATGGATGTATTGGTGTTATTCTTCTAAGGTCTGAATAAAATTCAGGAAAATCGGTGATTCAATCCGCTCATTCAGCAGATAAAACGACTTCTGCCTCTTCGAGGTCTCAACGCCCTTGGTTTCTCGTTTTTATATTCCGAGTGCTACTATTGGGCGTCAGTGGCGGCTTAGCCCTAATTGTGGGCATTGTCCTTGCCACGTTCTATCCCAGAACCAACCCAGAAAAACCCTTTTTCCTCAAAATGGCAAGCCATTTTGAAGAGCAGATGCCAGTCGTTTCTCCCCATACTACCCCAACATCGATACCAGAACCGACAGGTTCGCCACCTCAACTTACTCCTGTACAGAGACAACAGGTGCAAGCCCAGCTTACCCAACTGCAAGGTCAACTGCGATCATTGAGTGAGGAAGTTGCCACATTAGAAGCCCAACTGGGCAGTAGTCGCCCGAATGAATCCTTAGAAGCCCGATTGCAAGCGATCGCGCTGCAACTAGAAGGCGTTCAACCTCCCCCTGAAGAGGCAACATCCAATGGGAATAATCCGAATGCTACTGTAATGGCAGCTTCATCGGACTCATTCGGTTCTAGCCAAACCTTGAAGGTGACGTTACCGAGTGATGTTTTATTTGAGGGTAACAACAGCCTACTGCGTCCAGAAGCAGGCTTGATTTTAGACAAAATTATTGCAGATTTACGTAACTATCCGTCAAGTACCATCCGCATCGCCGCTCATACAGATAGCCAGGGTGAACCTGAGGATCATCGCGAACTGTCATTTCGTCGCGCCAAAGCTGTGGAGCAATATTTCGCTCGTGCTTTGGGGGATGATTACCGCTGGTTAGTTGTCGGTTATGGTGAAACTCGTCCTCTTGTGGCAAATGATACCGATGCGAATCAGCAACGCAATCGCCGAATTGAAATTGCTGTTGAGTAAAATTGTTATTCGTCATTCGTCATTTGTCATTTGTCATTCGTCAGTTTTTGCCTGAAAGTTAAAATGAACGTTATTTTCTTCGGTACACCTCAATTCGCTGTACCTACTTTAGAACGCTTAATCAACCATTCAGAATTTAATGTTCTGGGTGTGGTAACTCAACCCGATAAACGTCGAGGGCGGGGAAATAAACTATCTCCTTCACCGATAAAAACTCTGGCGCTAACCCATCAACTGCAAGTCTGGCAACCCAAACGGGTGAAAAAGCATGCAGAAACCCTAAGCCAACTCAAACAAGCTGAGGCAGATGTATTTGTCGTTGTCGCTTATGGACAGATTCTGTCTCAAGAAATTCTCGATCTGCCCAGACTTGGCTGTGTGAATGTCCATGGTTCACTGTTGCCGAAATACCGGGGAGCCGCCCCAATCCAGTGGTGTTTGTATCATGGCGAGACAGAAACTGGTGTTACTACCATGCTTATGGATGCTGGAATGGACACGGGACCCATGTTACTGAAGGCTCACACACCCATTGGGCTATTAGACGATGCCCATCAGTTAGCTGTAAGACTGTCGGATTTGGGGGCGGATTTGTTAATCGAAACGCTGCTGAAGCTAAACCAAGGGGATGTGGAACCCATCGCCCAAGATGATTCCCAAGCGACGTATGCGCCCCTGATTCAAAAGTCGGATTATGCTGTTGATTGGTCACGATCTGCCATAGAAATACACAATCAGATCAGAGGATTTATACCAAATTGTGTCGCCTCATTTCGGGATCAATCACTGAAAATCCTGGCAACTGCTCCTCTGGGAGAGGCTTATTTTCCCCAGTTACCTACAGATTTAAAGATTCCGGAGCAACAGTGGTTGTCTGTACGAGAAGCCTCTGGGCATCCTGGAGAAGTGGTGAGTATTCTGAAGGGAATGGGACCGATTATTCAAACAGGTGAAGGATTGTTGCTACTGCGCGAAGTTAAGCTAGCTGGTAAACGCGCTCAGTCTGCTGGGGATTTTGTCAATGGTATGCGGGTAGCTGTGGGAGAGGTTTTAGTTTCACGTCAAGGCGATTGAAATCGCTGCTACACAAACAAAGTCCGCCTACGCGGACTAAAGAGAAAATTAATAAAGGAAAAAATTCAAGCAAAGGTAACCGCTAAAAAATATCTATGCAAAACTATGCAAGATACGCCGTCACGCGGTAGGACGACTTCCTGTCGGACTTTCACCGACCTCTCCAAACTCCCTGAATGGGATTGTCAGCAGTCGATGGCGAAGAATCGCTCCGTGCTGTGCGTAACCTGGAGTAGACTGTAAGTCTAGGCTGACAAAAGGAGTGGCGAGATGAGCCTTTGAGGAGTTTCGCCACTAACCGCCAGTGTGACCAGACGTGCTTCCTTGATTCCGTTTCTTGGTAGGCTGTTCTGGCTGGCAGTCTTTCAGACAAAAACATTCCACGTCGCGCCAAGACGAATGCGGCGGCCGTGGCAGAGTTCATTCCATACATGGACATGAACTTAATTAATCCAATCCAACTACTGTAAGCTGGATTGACCTCAATCACTTGGATGCCTAGCTTGAAGCATCTGGCTTTTAGTAATTGAACAAACTTTGAGTAAGCAAAGTTACTCAACATACGGTTGTGTCGAACACTTAGTTCGCGCAACCGTTTTTTCTTGTCACTAAAGTCGAGCTTTTCAACAACGATGGGGCGCTTATACTCCAAGGCTAAGTTGGTAAGTTGGGTAACAACGTCAACCAGGATAGCTTCGGTGCGTCCTTTGGGTTGAGACTGAATATTGACTTTGATTTGACCAAAGCCATCCAAATTTCCATCCTTGTCAGCTATTGCCCAGCCGATACAGCTCGGATTGAGGTCTACACCAATAGCTCCCCAAGAAACTGGTGCAGTTATTCTAGGCGCAGGTTCGACATCAAAGGTAATATGGATTTCCCATTCTGTTAAACTTTTTTGGATGAACCGATAGGTCAACGCTTGGCGATTATACCAAGCTGTTGCCAGCAGGTCTGTCCCATGTTTGGGTAAACGAATCGGGAATTGGATGTATTTCCCATATCGATTTAAGAGAGCATAGGGAACTCGAATATGAAGTTCCTTACCGATTAAGTCCAACTGACAAATTTGATTTCCATAAGATTCATCTTTGGAGCCAATCATCTCCACTGTATATTTGTTGCCCAAGTTTACGTGCAGAGGAGATGTCTTGATGTGGGATATCTTCTGCCTTAACTTGTGGGCATACCGTTTTTTCTGGTGGAGTTTAACTTGGGCTTGCTTGTAAAGGGTTAAATGATGAGCGCACCGCATTGAGCAAGCGTCTGGGTACTTGGGCTTCAGGGACTTGGGAACTTTCTTCTTCTTCCCTCGGTTCACCTGTTCTACAGCTTGCAGATATTTGCGGTGCGCTTTAATCTTCTTTTCTAGATTCGTGATAACTTCTGTTGTGTGCTTGAGCTTGCCTTGCAGTAACTCCAAGTGGTTGCTACGGCATTCAGATGCGGACTTAACTGCGCCTTCGACATAAGCGATAATGCTGTTTGCCTGCCGCTTATTGATATTGTGGTTTTGCTGTAGCTGAGTATTCAGCTTTGACTTATTCGGAGGATTTTGTTCTAGCAGTAGCTTCAAGCACTCAATCTTGGCATCATAACCGACGGTCGCCGCGTCATTCAAAAACGCAACCGCCCACGGGTGGGTTGTTGTATTGACATAAGTGCGGGACTCGGCTTGGGTCATCGAGAGAAACAAATCTTTGTTTACTAGATTTTACAGAGGTTTATCCGGGGTGTCAACAGCTTCAATCAGCTTCTCCAGAATCTTCTGGTTGCGCCTTGAACGTGAACCATATAGCCTAGCTGAGAATACTCTTTTGGTCATGACTTGAAACACGAAATATGCAATCGTTTTGCGATTTTCCCTAAAATCAATAAGCGTGTCGATGTCGTAACGCCGATGCCCTCCATCTGTTCGCACCGATTTAATCTTGCCTTCTTTCTCCCATCGCCGCATGGTATCTACCGACACCCCTTTGACGGCAGCGGCTTCCCCTATTGACAATAAT
Organism: Coleofasciculus sp.; assembly: GCF_046539235.1. GTDB lineage: Bacteria > Cyanobacteriota > Cyanobacteriia > Cyanobacteriales > Coleofasciculaceae > Coleofasciculus. The sequence continues at coordinate 5,726 of NZ_JBKHHI010000012.1, read as the reverse complement.
CGACCCATAGATTTTAAAGCAAAAACCTTGGAGTCGATTATCGGTAAACCTGTGTATCTTGCCTACTGCAAATAACCCCACAAGAGTGGGCTACCTTTGCTTACCCTGCTATTTCAGAGCAGGAAAGGAGTCAGTTAACTAATACCAATCTGGAACGACGTCTTCTGCTCCTTCACCCCCTACACCGATGCCTGTGTAGAATATGTCAGCATTACTGATGGTCATATCCTGCATTGATGCGCCATAGACGTTGGCATCGTAAATCGTGGCTTCTGTAAAATTAACCCGGTTTAAATTGGCTTCTTTCATATCCGCATTGGTGACAAAAGCGCCTGTCAAATTCGCCCCTGCCAAATTTGCCTCGCGTAGATCAGCACCTTCAAGGTTCGCGTGGCTCAGGTTGGCACCTTGCAGATTCGCCTCTCTCAAGTCAGCGCCAATCAGATGGGCACCTCTGAGATTGGCTCCCGATAGATCGCAGTTTGCACAGGCTCCAGTGGATAATAACTGTTGCACATGAAGTGGATTTTCAGCTTTGACGGAGCTAGCGAACACGAGGGGAGTCAGTAAGGTTATCATTGCTAGAATCTTATGTTTCATAAGTTCCCCCTTTATTTTCAAGTTTTTTCCGTTCTTTACCTCACAATTCTATTATCTCATTAAATGAGCCTAAATGTAAATTATACCAAGGAGATACACTGTAAATTCAAGGTTTCTTCACAGAAGCAATTTCCGGTGAAAAATACTCCTTAAGGATGAAAGGGATTCTCTCGATATTTCTCGCTATTCTATCCACAGACCCGATCATGCCTCTGCCTGGAGGGGGGGAGATGATTACAAAACTGTTACATTTTTAATGAATCAGCCGAGAATTCTGAATGATGAATCCCTCATTTTTCTGCCGTGCCACGTTGCTTGGTCAACTGGTCAATTGTATCGCCAATGACGGCGGTTAAACTGTTGCGGGTTTGGGCGTGATTAGCTTGCTCGATTTTTAAGGCATTGATCAGGCGATCGCGCTCCATCATCACCTGGATCAGTTTTTGTTGCACCTGTTCTAGGGTTTGCAGTTTTGCCACTTCCTGTTCAATAGCAGAGGTAGCGTCGGGATCTTGAGCTTTGAATTGAGCCTTCTGCTGTTGCAGTTGCTGAACTTCAAGTGTGAGGGCGTCGATCTGTTGTTGGGCGAGTCGGGCTTCAGCGCGGCGTTGCTGGGCTTCAGTATTGTAGAGGCGACGCCAGTTAGCCGCAGATTCATTGGCAGCATCGCGATCGCGAATACTATCGGCGAGTTGCTGTTTCAGTTCCTTGATTTCGGCTAACCATTGTCTGACATCGTTGCTCATCGCAGACTGCTCCTGTAGGGGTTTCTGGACAAATAGGGAGTTGTGTAGATCCCTATACTGACTCCTGTTTATATTGAAGGGTCTAAAAATTTGGCACAGTAAGGGTGAACGATACTGCTAGCCCACCCATTATTTATGCTACGTCCCCGTCTACTCCGTTTCTTACATTTTTTTCGTTATCTGAATCTGGCAACCCTGAGAATCACCGTCAGTCGTGCCTTAAAACATCGGCTCTTGAGTTTGTCCTCTCAGATGGCATATAACGCCATGTTAGCCCTGTTTCCCGCAATTTTGGTGATTTTCACCGTGATTGAGTTATTCAAACAATTTTTTCCTTGGACGAATCCTGCCGATCAGCTTGGTGAAGTAGCGCCAGAACAGGCGATGCAACTGATGCGTAATTTTGCCGATGGAATTAACCTCACAGACAATCGGGGTTTATTTTCCTTAAGCTTCATTATGGCAATTTGGGTGTCATCCGGGGCGCTGAATGCGGCGATGAATGCCCTTGACCAAATTAATCAAATTCCCTCAGAAAAAACTCGACCTTTTTGGAAAGCTAAGTTAATTGCTATGGGTTTGACTCTAGGTAGCGTTTTACTCCTATTCATCGCCTCATTTATCCTGTTTATTAGTAACTGGGCGGTCAACTTGGTGGAATATAAAAGTATTGTAGTCATCTTGTTGACCCTCTTACGGCTTTTAAGTTGGCTCATTGCCTTAGGCTTGGTTGCCATCGTCTTTGCGATTATCTACCGCTTTGGCATCAGCCACTGGCGTCAGGGAACCCCGATTATACCTGGAGCCGTTTTAGCTGCCGTATTATGGGCGATTGTATCTGGCGTGTTTCGGAATTACGTGGCGTCGAATTTCAGCAATTATCACAAAATTTATGGTGCTTTGGGGGCAGTGATTGTTTTACAGCTTTGGTTATATATGACATCTCTGGTACTTTTATTAGGAGATCAACTTAATCTTACAGTAGGAGAAGCAATGCAAGCGGCTAAAGAGCGCTCAATTGAGAAAGCTGAGTTAAAAGCAATATCTGAGATATCCGAATCCAAAATCCAATGACCCATAATTCTAAAACGTTTACTCTCCGGCGTCTGCGTCGGTTGAGCCATTTGCTCGACAATGCCATTCCCATTCCGGGAACACCATGGCGTTTTGGTCTAGATCCTGTGTTAGGTTTGTTACCCGGAGCAGGTGATTTTTTAGGAACAGCGTTCTCTGCCTATATCGTACTCGAAGCAGCACGGATAGGTATCCCGCGATCGCTATTAGGACAAATGGTTATTAATATTCTTTTGGATACAGTCATTGGTTCTGTACCCGTCGTGGGCGATATTGCTGATGCAACCTGGAAAGCAAATGCTAAAAATATCGAACTGCTGGAAACGTATTGGGATAGTCCTCAACCTGAAAAACAGACGGATTGGTTTTTTCTGGTCTGGCTTTTGCTAGGGTTACTTATAGCCGTAACCATTATCGCTACTCTTAGCTTGCTGGTCATCAAAAGTTTTTTGGCAGTAATCAACGGTTAAAAAATTAGCAGATATTTATCACACACAAACCCTCTCGACTCTATTGCTATCAATACTATGTAGCAGTCATAAACCTTTAAACAGTGGCATAAAATATACACTCTGGTTCCTCATTACTATAGATATAGTCATAGTCAAATGTCAAAAAATCTAGATTGCAGCTTATCGAAAATCCTAAGTTTATAATTGTTTGATGGGTAAAAGTAGACAAAACTAATTCAATAAGTTTCTTTTCTGAAATATTGGGCTGCTTGATATAGTAATCGCGCTTAGCAAAAAATAAGTTTTTATTTTTCGGGACAACAATTCCATTAATTTGATGAGAATATTGGATAGGCTTAATATAATTTCGGATAAAACTTTCTTGATTTTTCTGCAGCTGATACAATCGCTCATGTTGTAGCCAGCTCATCTGAAATATCATTTTGATCACTTCACAGCCCAAAATATAATTGAAAAGATTATGACGTTCTTCTGGACTGTGAATCAGTCGCAGCACAAACTCTAAATAGAGTTCGGGTTCTTTTTGTAAGGTTTGTGCTGAATGAATACAAAATTGTTCGATATAGCTGTTTAACACCAAAGGATTGAGTTCTTTTTCAATACAGAATTTTCGCCAATACTTTGTAACTAGCTGAAGGCGGATTCGATCTTGCAAAATCTCCTCCACCAAGCTATCAGCTACATAATCATCTAAAAAACCCGTCAACTCAGCTTGTATTTCTGGTGAAGTCGCACAGATTAAATAACAAAGGGACATAATATGCTTTCGCTGATCTGAGGGAAGGGTATTTGCCCATTTTTTTACAGCTAATGTAATCTTCTCTAGGACGCCAATCCCTTGAGTTTCTTCTAGACTGTTCGAGTTCTTGGTTAGCATCGTTGAAATTATCATAAACAATGGTTTTAGCGGTCGCGGTCGGGGAAATAATCAATTTAACAGCATTTTTGCGGATCTGCCAACTGATCGCTTATCTATTCCGTCTCCACTTTGATTACAATTCTTAAAAAACAGCAAAATTTTTGAACAGCGCCATTAGGCTAGATTCAACCCTTTACCACGCCCTTGAATATATCAGTCCCAGTCTCTTAGTGACTTATTAGACAATTACTTAACCCTGTCTGTCAAGCCTTTCTATGGAAAAATTTAGATCTCAGAGGAGAAGCTTTAATTTTTTTTACAATCCTTAGGATTTTTCAGTCTAGATGACAACAGCAACTGAAAATTAGGGTATCAATGTCTAAATCCGATCAGCAAAGAAAAATGCATTCTGGTTCTGAGTTAAAAATAGAGTCATAGTCAAACATAACAAAATCAAGATTATGGCTAATAAAAAAGCCAAGGTTACTGACTTGAGCTGTTGTAAAGGTAGACATTAGCAACTCAGTTAATTGTTTATCTCTAATATACGGCTTTTTGATAAAGTAATCCCGCTTAGCAAAGAAAAGGGTTTCGTCTTTAGGGACAACCAGACCATTTAAGCGATGGGTATGCTGAATGGGCTTAATATAATGGTTAATAAAATATTCCTGGTTTTTCTGTAAACGATAAAATCGCTCATGTTGCAGCCAACTCATTTGGAAAAGCATTTTGATAATTTCACTACCTAAGATGTAATGAAATAGATTATTCCGCTCTTCGGGATTATTAATGAGATGAAGAACAGATTCTAAATACTCAATGTCCCGATCAGGTTTGCTGCGTAAGTCTTGGGCAGAATGAATGTAATACTGTTTGATATAGCTTTTCAATGCATTATTCGTGAGTTTTTGCTTGATGTGGAGTTTTTTGAACGAGCGAGTTACCCAATCTTTAGGGGCTTGCTCTTGCAGGAGTTTTAACACTAAGCTGTCTGCCGTATAGTTATCTAAAAATTCTGCTTGTTTATCTAAGGAAACCGTACAGATTAAATGACATAGAGATAAAATATAGCGTCGTTCTTCCCCGGATAAAGCATTAATCCATTTAAGAACTTCTTCAGGGATGAGTTCAAAGATACTTATAGTCTTTAGGTGTTCGGAATCAACGGGAATTGTAGGGTTTAATGTAGTCATAACCTGAAGCTGTCATCATTAGGGAAACAACAAGACTCTATTCGCGATCGCGTGAGGATGATTCTTCTCCTAGAGATACTACCGCAACCTAGAAAAATCAACCCCTGTTTCTCTTGAGTCACCAGCCTCCTATCCGAGTGCAGCGCTGTCATTGGTTTGCGATCGCCTTAAGTGAGAGTAAGGGTGTGAGGGCTATTCCCTCACTGACTATCTGCCTTTATCTTACAGATCCGCTACTAGGGGCAGGACAAAAAGTACGCATTTTTTATCATGGAAGCATTTGCCGAAACTAGAGACAGGTTTATGTCATGATTTTTTGACATAAGCAGCAGCAGTCTCCCTTTCGACTAGGCGATTAAAATCGCAGCTACACAAACAAAGTCCGCCTGCGCGGACTGGATTATAGAGAGGGTAGTCAACCCGGATTTGATATCAAAATGAGATATATTGACTACAATCTAATTCTACTCAGTCGATTGCCAGCCTTCCATCATTGCTAGCAAAATATTAATTAGGGGATGGTCAATTGCTTCTTTGAATACTTCAGTCCCTCCCTTTTTTAAAACATTCAGTATCCGCGCTTTCAGTGGATGATTATTCTGGATTTCTTCAGAGGCTTTTGCCACCACAGCCAATTTCTCTTTTTCAGTTGTGGTTGGATAAGTTTTGCCGAGTTGGTCTAAGAGTTGCTGAATCTCAGTGGCAGCTTGGGCTAAATCCTGTTTAAATGCATAGTTGTGAATAGTGCCACCTATCTGATCTCCATGAACTGTTTCAGCAA